>NZ_QTVH01000014.1:0-77439 GCF_003435975.1 Clostridium sp. AF36-4
AGTCCTCAAAATCCAGCAGATTAGTGTTTTAATTAAAGTCATCCACTTTTTTTTATGCGCTTTGCGGAAACTCAAGGAATGATATCTATTGCATAATCGAAGGAGATGTGGCATAATATAATACAGAATTGCGGCGGACGTCTGCGGGCTATGCCTAAGGGAGTTGGATGCGTCTGGTTTCCTTTTAAATTTGGTAACATCGATATTAGCAAAATGCTTGATCCACGCTTGTTAGGGAAAATTTATTTCCAACAGGCGTGTTTTTATTTTGAGGAGGGAGGAGAAAATGAGTTATAAGTATATGCGAATACAAGGTAGAGAAGATTCTTATATTACCAGGTATCCTAAAGGGATTTTTAGCCTTTGTTAGAATCTTGTAAATGCAGGGGCCATGGATGAAAGCGAAAAAGAGATGTTTGTGTGTATTGATGAGTGGTTTAAGAGTCACTTACCAGAGCCTGAACCATGTGTAAAAAGGGAAAAAGTTATTACTTTTTTAAATGTGATACTACAAGGGAAATGTACGAAAAATTGAGGCCGGCAATACATTTGTTAGATAAATATAATAGGGCATACGATGTTGTCTATACAAATTTTGTAGGTGAAATTGTGTATGAAGATAAATGGCAGATTGCGATTAAAGTGGAAGAGAGCAGGATGATTTAAAGTAATTTAACGCTGCAGAAATGGAGAAGGATATGGAGTATAAAAGTTTACTGGAAACAACTCAAAATACAAGAGATTTGGGAGGCTATGAAACCTGTTATGGAAGAAAAACAAAGAGTTTTTCGGTTCTTAGGAGTGACAGGCAGGGATATGCAAGCGATAGAGATAAAAAATTTCTTGTCAACCATGATATTACAACAGTGATAGATATGCGAACGGAAGAAGATGTAAAGAAAAAGCCAAGTAGTTTAACAAATGTTAAAGGAATGACATATTATAACTTTCCCGTTTATGAAGGAAGTAAGGTGCCAAATTCAGTAGAAGAGGTACCCTTTAGTTTTTTGAAAATTGCAGAAGAACCAAATATGAAAGCCATTTTTGAATGTATTGCGAATGCGCCACAAGGAGTTATTTTTAATTGCTCTGCCGGAAAAGATAGAAGTGGTGTCGTTTCTGCTATTTTGCTGTTATTTGCCGGGGCGAAGGATGAGGATATTATTGAGAATTATGTAGTTACAAAATATTATATTAAACAAAGACTTGAGTATATTAAGCAGAATTCAGATATTGATATGGCGATTGTAACGCCAAACAAATATTTTATGGAAATGTTTTTGAAGATGTTTCGAGAAAAATATGGAGATGTATCCAATTATTTTCAGAGTATTGGAATGGATAGAGAATGTATGGATAGGTTAAAAGAGAAATTTGTCTAATGTTGCATGGGGTATGGTGCTGTGATAGAATAAAAAAGAACATTTTCCTATAAATCAGTAGAAAGGAAAGAGGGATATGAGCGACAAACGATTTGCGCTGCTGATTGATTCAGACAACATATCAGCAAAATACATTGACAGTATTCTGGATGAAATGACAAGGCATGGGGTGGCAACGTATCGACGTATTTACGGCGATTTTACTGACTACCACATGAATAAATGGAAAAGTGAGCTGGCGGAGCGGTCGATTACGCCGATTCAGCAGTTTCGCAATACGACAGGGAAAAATGCGACGGATTCGGCACTGATTATTGATGCGATGGACATTTTGTATGCAGGAAATGTAGAAGGATTCTGCATTGTGTCATCGGACGGTGACTTTACAAGATTAGCGAGCCGCCTGCGGGAATCCGGCATGGAAGTGATTGGCATGGGCGAGAGCAAGACACCAAAATCGTTCCGTGGTGCATGCTCGGTATTTACAAATATCGAGCTTTTACTTGAGGGTGACAAAGAGGAAAATAAGAAAGAAAAGAAAAATGCCGTTTCCAAAAAGAAAATTTCGGATGCCGTTTTGGAAGTTATTACGACAAACGAAAACAATGGAAAAGATACGGGGCTTGGTGAAATTGGAAGTGCTCTTGTGAAAAAATATTCCGATTTTGACGTGAGAAATTATGGTTATAGTTCGCTGTCGAGATTTATTGAGGATTTGGATAATTTTGAATTGAAGAGAAATCATACCAGTATTCAGGTAATTCTGAAAAATGATGCCAAAGAAGTGGAACAATTTATGGTTGATACGGTGAAAAAGGCGGGCGTCACAGGAATTGATATTGGACAGCTGGCGCAGAAGGTGTATGACCATTTCCCGAATTTTAAGGTAAAGAAATTGGGATATGCAACGTTTCAGAAACTGGTGCACTCCATCCGTGCACTTCAGGTTGAAAACGTGGGTAATAATCAGAAGAATGTTTATCTGAAAAGATAATGAAATAATTTCCCATTTATGAGCAAATGTGATAGAATAGTATCATTAGGGTTTGGCAGAGGAGCTAAACCAAGGACAAACAACTAGGAGGATGAAAACAGACATGGCGAAACAGAAGATTATGTTAGGAAATGAAGCGATTGCCCGTGGTGCTTATGAAGCCGGGGTAAAAGTATCGGCTGCTTATCCGGGAACACCGAGTACGGAGATTAGCGAGAATCTGGTACAGTATGACGATATTTACTGCGAATGGTCGCCGAACGAGAAAGTTGCTACTGAGGTGGCAATTGGCGCATCCATCAGCGGTGTCCGCGCAATGGCATCGATGAAGCATGTAGGGTTAAATGTGGCGAGTGACCCATTGTATACCGCTTCTTATATTGGAGCAAACGGTGGTCTTATGATGGTTGTAGCGGATGATCCGGGACTTTACAGTTCCCAGAACGAGCAGGATACCCGTTGTGTAGCACGTGCTGCACTGGTACCGGTATTGGAGCCGTCCGACAGCCAGGAAGCAAAAGATTTTGTCAAAGAAGCTTACCGAATCAGTGAGGAATATGACACACCGGTAATTCTTCGCACGACGACAAGACTGGCACATTCACAGGGCCCTGTTGTATTGGAAGACCGTGTGGAGCCGGCAGATAAACCATATGAGAGAAATCCGGGCAAAAATGTTATGATGCCGGGTAATGCGATTAAGCGTCATCTTCATGTGGAAGACCGCATGAACCGTTTAGAGAAAGATGGTTCTGACTTTGCAATTAACAAAGCAGAATATAATGATACATCCATTGGTTTCATTACCAGTGGTATTCCTTATCAGTATGTGAAGGAAGTATTTCCACAGGCATCTGTGTTAAAACTTGGTATGGTATATCCGCTTCCGAAAAAATTGATTGAAGAGTTTGCAAAAAAAGTAGACAAACTTTACATATTTGAAGAATTGGAGCCGGTAATTGAAGAGCAGGTAAAAGCATGGGGTATTGAGTGTATTGGTAAGGAAATCTTTACCCGTCAG
Organism: Clostridium sp. AF36-4; assembly: GCF_003435975.1. Taxonomy (NCBI): domain Bacteria; kingdom Bacillati; phylum Bacillota; class Clostridia; order Eubacteriales; family Clostridiaceae; genus Clostridium; species Clostridium sp. AF36-4. The sequence goes on from NZ_QTVH01000014.1 coordinate 3,398, forward strand.
GGTGAGTACAGTGCAAACCTCTTGCGTGAGAAAGTATTAGGACAGAATGTTGAGACAAAACCATATCCGAACCTTCCGGCACGTCCGCCGATTTTGTGTCCGGGATGTCCGCACAGAAGTACATTCACCGTACTGAACAAATTGAAAATTCACGCAGCCGGTGACATCGGATGTTATACACTTGGTGCGGTAGCCCCGTTAAATGTTATTGATACAACGGTCTGCATGGGTGCCAGCATTTCAACCCTTCATGGTATGGAAATGGCACACGGCAAAGATTACATTAAAAACTGGGTAGCTGTAATTGGTGATTCGACCTTTATGCACACCGGTGTTAATTCGCTGATTAACATGGTTTACAATCAGGGTACCGGAACGGTTATCATCATGGACAACTCCACAACCGGTATGACCGGACATCAGGACCATGCGGCAACCGGAAAAACGCTGCAGGGAGATGTAGTACCGGCAATCAGCATTTACAACTTGTGTAAATCCATTGGCGTAAAAAATGTAACGGAAGTCAATGCATTTGACTTGGCTGCAATGGAGAAGACAATTAAAGAAGAAGTGGCAAAAGATGAAGTTTCCGTAATTATTGCCTGCGCACCATGCGCACTTCTTAAGGGCGTGAAGTTCCCGAATAAGTGTGTGCCGCTTTCCGATAAATGTAAGAAATGCGGTATGTGTCTGAAACCGGGATGTCCGGCACTTACGAAAAACGAAGATGGAACGATTGCAATTGATGAGACGATGTGCAATGGCTGCGGACTTTGCAAACAGTTGTGTAAGTTTGACGCCATTGATTGTGTGGCACGCTAAGCAAAACGGAGGAATTGATTCATGGAAACAAAAAATATAATGATTGTAGGTGTAGGTGGTCAGGGAACACTCCTTACCAGCCGCATTTTAGGTGGAATTATTAAAGCGGGAGGCTTTGATGTAAAACTGAGCGAGGTTCATGGTATGGCACAGCGAGGCGGAAGCGTTGTTACGTTTGTCCGCTACGGTGAAAAAGTATATGAGCCGATTGTAGAAGAAGGACAGGCAGATGTGCTCATTGCTTTTGAAAAATTAGAGGCAATGCGCTATGCACACTTTTTGAAAAAAGATGGCGTTATGATTGTCAATGACCAGCGCATGGACCCGATGACGGTTGTGACCGGCGTTGCTGAATATCCGGAGAATATTTTGGATACACTGAAAAAAGACCACAAAGTGGTTTCGATTGATGCGATGGATGAGGCGAAAAAACTTGGCAATTCCCGCGTATTTAACACCATTATTATTGGTGTAGCAGCGAAAAATATGGACTTTGACAAACAGCAGTGGTTAGATGTTATTGCAAACACTGTTCCGCCAAAAACCGTTGAAATCAACCAAAAAGCATTTGAGGTAGGTTTTGAAAAATGATAATTGATGCACATACGCACACGTATCCGGAGACGATTGCAAAACGGGCGATTGAAAAGCTTGAGAAAAATTCGGGTACGAAGGCTCACACCAATGGTGTGCAGTCCGGCTTAATGGCGTCGATGAAAGAGGCAGGGATTTCTTATTCCCTGCTTCTTCCTGTCGCTACGTCAAAAAAACAGGTAGATACGATTAATGAAGTGGCAGCAGAAACAAATGCAAAGGCTTTAGAGACTGGGCTTCTTTCGTTTGGCGGAATTCATCCGGAGACCGAGAATGTTTCGGAAGTATTAAACCGTATCAAAGCACTTGGGCTTAAAGGAATCAAAATTCATCCGGATTATCAGGGGACCTTTTTTAATGATATACGGTACAAGCGGATTGTAGAAAAAGCAACAGAATTAGGACTGTATATTACCGTCCATGCCGGCGTAGATATTGGAATGCCGGACCCCGTTCACTGTACGCCTAATCATGTGCTTGAGGTGTTAAAGGACACAGAGTCGGACCACTTGATTCTTGCCCATATGGGCGGATGGCGTTTGTGGAATGAAGTGAAAGAAAAACTGATGGAAAAGCCGCTTTACTTTGACACTTCTTTTTCGGGTGATTATCTGCAAAAAGAGGGTGTTTCGGGAATGCTTACAAAAGAAGCATTTGTCGATTTGATTCATGCGATGGGAAGTGACCGTGTCCTGTTCGGAACGGACAGTCCGTGGAGTGGGCAAAAAGATGCGGTGCAGTGGTTTATGGAAACCGATTTAACAGAGACAGAAAAAAAGAAGATTTTATCTGACAATTTCATTCGAATAATTGGAATTTAAGAGTGACAAAAGACCCACCAATTGTCGGGAGCAGACAAGTTTTGGTGGGTCTTTTTATATGCAGAAAATTTTCTTATAAGAAAATGTATTTCAAAACAAACAATACTGCTAAGATATACATCAAAGGTTTAATTTTCTTAGCTTTTCCACAGCATAAGTTAATTACAACATAAGAAATTACGCCGAGTGCGATACCTTCGGAGATGCTGTACATCAAAGGCATTGCAAGCATAGCAAGGTATGCAGGAACGGCTTCTGTAATATCTTCAAAGTCAATCGAGATGATAGAAGAAATCATCAAAAATCCAACGAAGATTAATGCCGGTGCAGTGGCAAAGGATGGAATTGCTGTGAAAATTGGTGCAAATACGATAGCCAATAAGAACAGCAGACCGGTTACCATTGCAGATAAACCGGTACGTCCACCAGCTGCAACACCAGCGGAGGACTCAACGTAAGTAGTAGTAGTTGATGTTCCGAAAATAGCACCAACCGAAGTTGCGATGGCATCTGCCAGAAGAGCCGGACGGATGCGAGGAAGTTTTCCTTCTTCATCAAGCATATTCGCTTTGGTGGAAACACCAATCAAAGTTCCGAGCGTATCGAAAATGTCGACAAACAAAAAGGCAAATAAAACAGCGATGAAGTTCAGGATATCAATACCTGAGAAATCAACGTTGAAGCACTGGCCAAATGTTGTTCCAAATGCACCGAAGTCAATCATGCGGAAACTTGGATAAAGGGAGTAGAACTCTTTGCCGTCCGGTACATAAAGACCGATTGCTTCGCAGATCATACCAAGAATCCATGTGGCAAGAATACCAATCAAAATGGAACCTTTGATATTTTTGTGATGCAGAACAACGATGATGAACAAACCAATTAAAGCAAGCAGGGCACCAATACCGATGGTATGGAAATTGCCTACAAATTTTACATAAGTCAAAAGAGTAGAATCATCGTTGACAACAAGGTTTGCACCCTGAAGGCCGATGAAAGCGATAAACAAGCCGATGCCGGCGCTTACGCCTTTTTTCAGAGCCATTGGAATGGCATTAAAGATGGCTTCACGTACATTTGTCAAAGATAATACGATGAAAATCAAACCTTCAACAAATACGGCAAGCAAAGCAATCTGCCAGGAATATCCCATATTGCCGCAAACGGTGAATGCCATGTATGCATTCAGTCCCATACCCGGTGCAAGGGCAAATGGATAGTTGGCTAACAGAGCCATAGCCATACAGCCGACGAAAGATGCCAGTGCAGTTGCCAAAAGAATGGCATCGGAATTCATTCCGGTAGCACTTAAAATATTTGGATTGACAGCGAGGATGTAAGCCATGGCCATAAATGTTGTCAGACCGGCAACAACCTCAGTACGGAAAGAGGTATTATTCTCTTTCAGTTTGAACATTTTTTCTAACATGAAATGCTCCTCCTTGTAAGTGATAGATATATTGCGCTCACGTGCTCCCTTCGCGAGGCGGTAAAAGGCAGCAAATAGCCGCCTATTTCCCTTCGTAAATAATTAAAGAAGACACGTCGTACTGCGACAATTGTTCTCTTCCCTTTAAGCCGGCAAGTTCCATCAGAAATACAATTTTAGCAACTTCTCCGCCTAATTCCTCAACTAAGGAGGCACACGCTTTTACTGTACCGCCGGTTGCGATGAGGTCGTCCACGATAACAACTTTCTGACCTTTTTTAATGGAATCCTTGTGAAGCTCAATTGCTGCACTGCCATATTCCAAATCATATTCTGCAGTTACTGTTTCACAAGGCAGTTTTCCCTTCTTACGGCATGGCACAAATGGTTTGCCCATTGCATAGGCAATCGGTACACCAAAAATAAATCCACGGGATTCCGTTCCGACAATTACATCAAAATCCACATCTTTGAGTGTTTCAATCATGGAATCAATCGCAAGCTTCAATCCTTCTGCGTCCTGCAGAACCGTTGTAATGTCGCGAAAAATAATTCCCTTTTCCGGAAAGTCAGGAATACTCCGGATATATTCTTCTAATTTTTTCACAATGAGTACCTCGTTTCTTTTTGAATGTTTGGTGAAAAACTACGTTCTTTACCTTTCTATTATAATAAGAGATAAAAATATAATCAAGGTAAAATATTGGTTTTACGGGGCGTCTTGGGGAAGGGGCCGATGAATGGCGCTCTCGCTCGACAAACACACAGGGGTATCGGCGTGCAAAATACGCACAGCCTGATACCCGTGCGTTTGTAACCATTCATCGAAACCCCTTCCCCAAGACACCAAAGACACCATCGCTCCTGCAAAAATAATATTTTGTGTAGAGAGTGAGAAAAATATGGAGTATAATCCGATAAATGCTTTAAAAATGAAAAGTTTTTCGGGTTATACTCCGAAAAAACCTTATCGTTGGGCTGTGACAAATGTTTGCTGCCAGTTCCTTTGTATTCCAGTAATTCCGGAGAAAAGCTTTGTGACTTGTGGGTACAAACACGTGGGTATGAGGCTTGCGTATTTTGCATGCCCATACCCTTACGTGTTTGTTAAACGGGAGTGCCCACGAGACGCAAAGCTTTTCTCCGGAATTACGGAAAACAAAAAACTTGACACAAACTGAAGGAGTATTAGGGTTGAGAACTGTCGAAAAACGTGGTATTCTATTAGAGGATTTAATCCATTACAACAATGAATAGAGAACGAGGAGGACATCATGGGCGGTTTTTTTGGAGTGGCATCGAAGGATGACTGCGTATTTGATTTGTTTTTTGGAACCGATTATCATTCCCATCTGGGAACAAGACGTGCCGGAATGGCGGTGTATGGAGAGGACGGGTTTGACCGTGCAATTCACAATATAGAAAATGCACCATTTCGGACGAAATTTGATAAAGACATGCAGAAAATGAAGGGATATTACGGGATTGGCTGCATTTCCGATTTTGAGCCACAGCCATTGATTGTGCGTTCCCATCATGGCACATTTGCCATTACAACCGTGGGAAAAATTAACAATGCACAGGAAATTGTGGATGAAATTTTCAATGACAATAACACTCATTTTCTGGAAATGAGTGGTGGAGATATTAATCCGACAGAACTTGTGGCAGCGATTATTAACCAGAAAGAGAACTTGATTGATGGCATCCATTATGCCTTAGAGCGGATTGATGGTTCTTTAACGTTAATGATTCTTACACCAAAGGGCATTTATGCAGCGCGTGATAAATATGGAAGAACACCGCTTGTGATTGGACATAAAGAAGATGCTTATTGTATGGCAATGGAATCTTTCTCGTTCCAAAATTTAGGATACCGTCCACTAAAAGAATTAGGACCGGGTGAGATTGTAATTGTAAATCAAGAGGGAATTAAAACGCTGATGGCACCGGGAAGCAAGATGCGGATTTGCACATTCTTGTGGGTGTACTATGGTTATCCATCCAGTTCCTACGAGGGAATCAGTGTTGAGCAGATGCGTTATAACTGCGGGAAAAATATGGCAAAACGTGACCATGTAAAACCGGATATTGTTGCCGGGGTTCCGGATTCCGGTACGGCACATGCGGTTGGTTATGCAAATGAGTCCGGTGTTCCATTTTCAAGACCATTTATCAAATATACACCGACGTGGCCGCGCTCCTTTATGCCGACAGTTCAGAGTAAGCGTGACATGATTGCAAAAATGAAAATGCTTGCTGTGCATGATTTGATTCAGGATAGAAGTATTCTTTTGATTGACGATTCCATTGTCCGCGGAACACAGCTTCGTGAAACGACGGAATTTCTGTATGACAGCGGGGCAAAGGAAGTACATATTCGTCCGGCGTGTCCACCGCTTGTATATGGATGTAAGTTTTTGAATTTCTCGCGTTCCTCATCGGAGATGGATTTGATTACCCGCCGTGTGATTGCACGACTGGAAGGAACGGAGGATGTATCAGAGGAAGTATTAGAGCAGTATACCGATCCGGAATCGGAAAAATATGATCAGATGGTTGAAGAAATCCGCAAGGAGTTAAACTTCACATCCCTTCGTTTTAACCGCTTAGATGATATGTTGGAGGCGGTTGGAATTCCGAAAGAAAAACTCTGCACGTATTGTTGGAATGGTAAAGACTGATAGCTTAAGGAAGGAGGAACTTCCATGACGAAAAAGAAAAAAAGACTGTTGGTTGTTGTGGTTTTAGCCGTTGTGCTTGTGGCACTGCTTGCAAGACCGGTTGTGAATTTGGTGATAGAATGGCTGGACCCGGGACAGGCACCGCTGAATGATTTATTTAAACTAAAGAAAAATGAAGTGGCACTTGTGATTAATGATGAACAAAGCAAAGAGAAGGGATATGAAGCAGAGGGCGAAATTTATATACCGGCATCGGTTGCGTCTACTTATATGGACCAGAGAATTTATGTCGATACAGTGGAAAGCAGCCTTTCCTATGTGACAAGTGGCGGCGTGATTTTGGCGCAGGCAGGAGAAGTTTCTTATCAGGTTGGCAAGGAGACGCAGAACGCGAAGAAGCCAATTCTGCAGAAAAAAGATGATGCGTTTTATGTATCCCTTTCCTTTATCAAAGAACACACGAGCTGCTATTATAAAACATATCAAAATCCAAAACGCCTTGTGATTATGTCAGACCGGAGTGCGTCCTATACGATGGCGTCACTGACAGAGGATACCCGTGTGCGCAAGGGTCCGAATAAAAAATACAAATATTTTGTGGAGTTGGCAAAAGGCACCCGCGTATTTGTGGAAACGGATAAGAAAAAAGAAAATGATTATACGGCAGTTACCACACAGGATGGAATTGCCGGCTATGTACCGAGCGACCGCCTGCAGGGGCAGAAAGAGACGGCTTGGAAATTTGACAAAGAGCCGGAATCTTTTACCCAGTTAAAGACAAAAGGCCAGGTATGTTTGGGATGGCATCAGGTAACGAATGAGACGAGCAGCGGACAGCTTCCATCGCTCATTCAGAGTGCAAAGGCGATGAATGTCATCAGCCCTACGTGGTATGCGCTCAGCGATAATACAGGCAAGTTCAGTTCGCTGGCAAATTCTTCTTATGTTGCTCAGGCACACGCACAGGGAAAACAGGTGTGGGGACTGATTAATGATTTTGGTAATGGAATTAAGTTAAGTAAAGTGCTCGGCGTGACATCAAACCGGAATCGTTTGGTAAATGGTCTGGTGGCAACGGCGATTCAGCATGAATTGGATGGAATTAACATTGACTTTGAGCATGTAACAAAAGATACTGCACCGGCATATCTGGAATTTTTACGTGAACTTACTCTTAAGTGCCACGCAAATGATTTGATTGTTTCGGTGGACAACTATTCGCCGGCAAGTTACAATGCGTATTATGATCTGGAAGAGCAGGGACGCATTGTGGACTATGTGATTTTGATGGCGTATGATGAGCATTACAACGGCAGTGAAGAAAGCGGTTCGGTTTCGTCGCTTCCATTTGTAAAAGAAGGTGTCAAAAATGTGCTGGCAAAGGTACCGGCAGAACGTACGGTAGTTGCACTTCCGTTCTATACGAGATTGTGGAAAGAAGTAAAAGGCAAAAAGCCACATCCGGAAGCTTATGGCATGAGCGGTGCCGAGAGTGTTGTCCGGGCAAATGATGCATCACCAAAGTGGGATGAAGCAACCGGTCAGTATTATGCGGAATTTAAGTCCAGTGGTGCAACTTATAAAATCTGGCTGGAAGAAGAAACTTCGTTAAAGAAAAAACTGGAAGTTGTGAAGAAAAGTAAGACGGCAGGTGTGGCGTTCTGGAAACTTGGTTTTGAGCGTGCCGTTACCTGGACGACGATAGCGGATGCCGTTCGCGGATGGTAAGACTATTTGAAAGAAAAAAGACATACAATAGTACCAAAAAGGATGCGGGAGTCCGTTATGTCGAAGGAAAAAATAGAACAAACAAAGAAAGCAGCCATGGTATTCTTTTTTGCCGTGGCTGCTTTTTTGAGTGCGTGGTACAAGTTTGTGTCACCGTTAGAAAAACCATTTCACAAGACACTTAACCAGACTGCGAAAGGAACGAAGGCAACGATTGTAATTGACCCCGGACACGGTGGTTTTGACCCCGGAAAAGTGGGAGCAAATCAGACATTGGAAAAGGATGTAAACCTTGCCATCAGTGAGAAATTAAATCAAAAACTGGCGGCAAGCGGTTATACGGTTTATATGACAAGAGTGAGTGATGAGGCACTCTGCCGTGGCGATGAATCATCAAAAAAGCGAGCAGATATGCAGAATCGTGTGGCGCTGATTGAAGAAAAGAAACCGGATTTGGTTGTGAGCATTCATCAGAACAGTTTTTCTGCATCCACAAAAGGGGCGCAGGTTTTTTATCATAAAAGTTCCGAAAAAGGCAAGCGTCTTGCCGGTATTTTACAGCAGTCCATCAAAGAAAAAGCGGACAAAGAAAACCACCGTGTGGAAAAAGCGAATGCCAGTTATTATATGCTTCGGAAGGTGAGCTGTCCGATTGTTATCGTAGAGTGCGGATTTTTGTCAAATCCTGACGAAGAGAGGCTGTTAAATGACGAAAAATATCAAAAAAAGATGGTCGAAGGGATTGCAGAGGGCATTGAAAATTTCTTGTATAAATAGGCAGAATATGGTATGATAAGTCATATGAGTATTTGAGAAAAAGCGAGATAGAAGGAATCGTATATGGATACAGAATGGATTTGCTTCGATGCGGTAACAGGGTATGACAAAGGAGAATTGAATCATGCCGCACAGATTTTACGGCAGGGCGGGCTGGTTGCCTTCCCGACGGAGACTGTGTATGGACTTGGCGGGGATGGATTTAACCCGCAGGCGGCTAAAAAAATATATGAGGCAAAAGGGCGTCCGAGTGATAATCCACTGATTCTTCATATCAGTAAGAGAGAAGAACTTGACGCAATTGCCGCACGGATACCGGAAACGGCAGAAAAACTTATGGATGCATTCTGGCCGGGACCGATGACACTTATTTTTGAAAAGACAAAAGCTGTGCCTTATGAGACAACCGGTGGACTTGATACGGTAGCTGTCCGGATGCCTTCACATGAGGGAGCCAGACAGTTGATTGAAAGTGCCGGCGTGCCGGTGGCGGCACCGAGTGCAAATACGTCAGGCAGACCAAGCCCGACGACGGCAGAACATGTAAAAGAAGATTTGTGGGGACGCATTGATATGATTATTGATGGCGGTCCGGTTGGAATCGGCGTGGAATCGACGATTATTGACGTCACAGAAGAGACGCCGACGATTCTGCGTCCGGGACATATTACAAAAGATATGATTGCTAAGGTGATTGGCACAGTACAGATGGATGCCGGTTTATCCGGATTAGACCCATCGGTAAAGCCGAAAGCACCAGGCATGAAGTACAGACATTATGCACCGAAGGCGTCGATGACGGTGATTCAGGGAGAAAAGGAAGCTGTTATCCGCCGGATTGAAGAACTTGCTGCAGAATATCCAGAAGAAAATGTGGGGATTCTTGCTGCGGATGAGACGTTATCCTGTTATACACATGGACAAGTTGTGTCAGCGGGATCGCGGAATGAACACACGATAGAACAGGGGTTATACCGTGCATTACGCGAATTTGACCATATGGGGGTTTCGGTTATTTTTTCTGAGAGTTTTGCGGATGATGACCGGAGCGAGGCAATTATGAACCGTTTATTGAAGGCAGCAGGGCAAAAGATTGAGTATCTTTCGGATAAGTGATTGGAGGAGGCATACGGATGGATTACACAAAAATTATTTTTGTATCGAAGGAAAATGTCCTTCTTGGTCCAATGGCAGAGTGGATTATGAAAAGTATTTTGATGGATAAATCGAAGCAGATTATGTCACGTGGACTGGTTGTACTTTTTGCGGAACCGAGAGACCAGCGGGTGACGGAACTGCTTATGAATCATGGGGTTCCCTGCGAGGAGCAGGTATCGGAAGAATTTCATGCAGAGCAGGTTGATGAGACAACGCTTGTGCTCACGATGAATTTTACCGAAAAAGTCAAAGTTCTCGAAGATTATGGTGTGACGGAACATGTTTATACGCTTCGCGAATTTGTGCAGGAAGAAGATGGAAAAGAATTTGACCCGGATGTGCCGGACCCATATGGAAGCGGGGATGAGGCATATGAGGAATGTTACTTAGAACTCAAAGATTTATTGTACCGGGTGAAGAAAAAATTACAGTGGAACTAAAATATGAGGAGGGTGTTACAATATGATAGCATTAGGCAGCGACCAGGCAGGATATGAATTGAAACAGGTGGTGATGCGTCACTTGGAGGAGCGCGGACTTTCTTACAAAGATTACGGAAGTTATAGTCCCGACCCTGTAGATTATCCGGTGTATGGAAAAAAGGTAGCACATGCCATTGTTGATGGGGAATGTGACAAAGGAATTTTAATTTGCGGAACCGGCATTGGTATCTCAATTGCAGCGAATAAAGTACCGGGAATTCGTGCAGCCGTTTGCAGTGACTGCTTCAGCGCAGAAGCGACCAGACTGCATAACGATGCCAACATTTTAGCTTTCGGTGCGAGAGTTGTGGGACCGGGGCTTGCAGAAAAAATTGTAGATATCTTTTTAGACACAGAATTTTCCGGTGTGGAGAGACATAAACGCCGGGTTGATATGATTGAAGAATAAGGAGTGAAATAACGTGTTAGGTTTTGTTGGATGTGGAAATATGGCACAGGCGATGCTGAAAGGAATTTTGGCAAAAGGCTTGTACAAAGCAGATGAGATTATTGTATCGAGACGTACCAAAGAGGCGTTAGATGCATTGCATGAAGAACTTGGCGTGCAGACAACAACAGATAACAAAGAAGTGGCAGAAAAAGCAGATGTGCTGGTACTTGCGATAAAACCGTATCAGTTTGCAGATGTGATTCCGGAGATTGCACCGGTTTGTAAAGAAAATGCGTTAGTCATTTCGATTGCGGCAGGCCAGACGATAGCGAATATCGAGAAGTTATTTGGAAAGACTATGAAAATAGTACGCACGATGCCGAATACACCGGCACTTGTGTTAGCGGGAGCAACCGGGATGTGTTTTCATCCATCGGTTTCAAAAGAAGAAAGAGAAACAGCAATTACTATATTTGAAAGTTTTGGTGTGGTTGCAGAAGTTTCTGAAAATATGATTGATACCGTGATTGGTGTCAGTGGCAGTTCGCCGGCTTACGTATTTATGTTTATTGAGGCAATGGCGGATGCGGCTGTGGCGGATGGTATGCCGCGTGCCATGGCTTATGAACTGGCGGCACAGACGGTGTACGGAAGTGCTAAGATGGTGCTTGAGACCGGAAAACATCCGGGTGAATTAAAAGATATGGTCTGCTCACCAGCGGGAACGACGATTGAGGCAGTTCGTGTCTTAGAGGAAAAGGGACTGCGCAGTGCTGTCATAGAAGGACAGATGGCATGCGTGAAGAAGGCGAGAGAATTATGAGAAAACGTGACGAAGCGAAAAACCGGAGAGAAATCATACATGCCTTATCGATGATTATGCAGATTGGATTATCGATGATGGTCTGCATGAGTGTCAGCCTATTGATTGGCTATGGCTTAGACAAGCTTTTTGGTACCAAATGTTTTATGGTAATTATGATGTTTATCGGGATTTTGGCATCGCTTCGCAGTATGCTTGTATTGACCGGACAGTATCACCCGGGCAGTACAAAAAAGGAAACACAGGAAGGAAAACAGGATGGAGACGGCGAAGATTAGTTTATGGGAAGTCATAATCGGCATATGGATTCTTGCCATTGTGGTAATTCTTGGCGGTATCTTTTTTGTGCCGGAGCCGTTACCGTATGCTTTGGGAGAAATCGCTGGCAGTATCACGGCGAGTGGACTTATGGTTCATTTATACCGGAGCATTGACATTGAGTTAGACCTTCCGGAAAAAAAGGCAGTAAGTCACTCCAGAGCGATGGGACTTGTACGGAGCGCCATTGAAATCGGAGTGCTTGTAGGAAGTTTTTTTCTTTCAAAATGGGTTATGCCATATACCGTTTTGGCGGGACTGCTTGCAAGAAAGGCAGCAGCACTTATGGTTCCGTGGATGGAAAAAATAAGACTTCGTAAAAAGAAATTATTATAGGAAAGGAGAGTGAGAGCGTGGATGGAGTAGATTTTTATGTATATGGGCATCTGCCGATTCATATTGGCGGCGTGACGGTGTACATCACGACGACCCATATATGTCTGGCTATCGTTATGGCGGCTCTGATTATTTTTGCGATTGCAGCAAATCGTAAAATCAAAAAAGCAGACCCGACGAAAGCACCGACCGGATTTTTAAATGTCATCGAGCTTTTAGTGGAAACCCTTGACAATCTGGTTAAGAGCAACATGGGAAAGACGCTGGCACCAAAGTTCAAAAACTATATTGGTGTGATTTTCATGTTCCTTGTGACATGTAATTTGTCCGGGCTTTTTGGACTCAGACCACCGACTGCGGATTATGGTACGACACTTCCACTGGCGTTAATCACTTTTGTTATGATTCAGTATCAGGGAATCAAATGGCAGAAGTGGGGAAAACTCAAAGGTTTGTTTGAACCGATTTTCTTATTTTTCCCGATTAATGTAATTAGTGAATTTGCCACACCGGTATCTTTGTCACTTCGTCTGTTTGCCAATATTTTATCGGGAACCATGATGATGGCGTTGATCTACGGACTTCTTCCTAAGTTCCTTTTGTGGGTCTGGCCGGCTGCACTACACGCTTATCTGGATGTATTTGCCGGCGCATTGCAAGCGTATGTATTCGCTATGCTGACAATGGTATTCATTGCGAATGCCGCAGATTTGGATGATTAATTTTATCGCGCATAAGCGCAGAAAGTGAGGAAAAGATATGAATATTTCAGGAGCAGATTTAGTACATGCAGCATCAGCAATTGGTGCAGGATTAGCAGTTATCGCAGGTATCGGACCTGGTGTTGGACAGGGTATTGCAGCCGGATATGGTGCAAGTGCTGTAGGACGTAACCCGGGTGCCCGTGGTGAGATTATGTCAACCATGCTTCTTGGACAGGCAGTAGCCGAGACAACCGGTTTGTATGGTCTGGTTGTAGCCATGATTCTGCTGTTTGTAAATCCATTTGGAGTATAATGCAATCCATCCGAAAATTGTAAGAAAGGAGGGACTGTAATTGGATCCAAGAATATTTGGACTTGACCCGCAGACGTTATTTGATACATGCATTACGTTAGTTGCCATGCTGGCATTGTTTATCCTTTTATCGTATCTTTTGTTTAATCCGGCACGCAAGCTGATTCAAAAGAGAAAGGATTATATTGAGAGCCAGCTTTCGGAGGCGGCATCCGCTAAAGATGAGGCACTTGCCATGAAGAAAGAGTATGATGACAAACTGGCAAAGGTGGATGATGAATCCACAGAATTGATTTCACAGGCTCGCCAAAAAGCAAAAGAGCGTGCGAGTGAAATTGTAAATGAGGCCGGCGATGAAGCACATCGTATTCTGGCACGTGCAGAGAAAGAAGTGGCACTTGAAAAGGATAAAGTCCGTGATGAAATGAAACAGGAAATGGTTCAGGTGGCTTCTATGATGGCTGGCAAACTGGTGTCAGAATCCATCAGTGAAGAGGCACAGGCCAAGTTGATTGAAGAGACATGCAATGAAATGGGGGATTCGACATGGCAAAGTTAGTTTCAAAAGTGTACGGCGATGCTTTGTTTTCTCTTGCGGTAGAAGAAAATCGTGTGGATGAACTCTGGGACGAAACGCGTGCGATGAAGCAGGTGCTTTCGGAAAATCCGGATTTCATGGCGATTTTGGAACATCCTGAAATGACGATGGAAAAAAAGATGGATGTGCTGCAGGAGGTTTTTCAAAAGGAACTGTCCCAGGACATGATGGGACTTTTGCATGTTCTTGTAAAAAAAGGAAGAATCGGAGAACTAATCCATGTGTTAGCATATTTTAATGAATGTGCCATGGCATACAAAAAGATAGGAAAAGTTCAGATTCAGACGCCGATGCCACTATCGGAGAAACAAAAAAAGAAAATTGAACAAAAACTTCTTGAGGTGAGCGAGTACGAAACTTTGTCGGTGGACTACGAAATTGATAAAAGTCTGCTTGGCGGCATTGTGATTCGTATTGGCAACCAAGTTCTTGACAACAGTATCCGTGCAAAACTGGATGCGATGACAAGAGATTTGAGTAAAGTAAGGCTGTCAAATTAGACGGGCGGCTTTCAGAAAGAAGGTGTGTTGGAAACATGAATTTAAGACCGGAAGAAATTAGTTCAGTCATTAAAGAAGAAATAAAAAAATATAGTACGGAGTTTGAAGTTGCCAATGTAGGAACGGTAATTCAGGTTGCCGATGGAATTGCCCGTATTCATGGACTGGAGAAGGCAATGCAGGGTGAGCTGTTAGAGTTCCCGCATGAAGTGTACGGAATGGTCATGAACTTAGAGGAAGATAATGTTGGTGCGGTTTTACTTGGTGATTCGGCAAACATTAACGAAGGTGACATGGTTAAGACGACAGGACGTGTGGCAACGGTGCCAGTTGGCGACGCAATGTTAGGCCGCGTTGTGAATGCGCTCGGACAGCCAATTGATGGTAAAGGTCCGGTAAATACGGATAAGATTCGTCCGATTGAGCGTGTGGCATCAGGTGTTATTTCCCGTAAATCGGTAGATACACCGCTGCAGACAGGTATTAAGGCGATTGACTCCATGGTTCCAATCGGAAGAGGTCAGCGTGAGTTGATTATCGGTGACCGCCAGACCGGTAAAACGGCAATTGCGATTGATACCATCATTAACCAGAAAGACCAGGATGTACTTTGTATTTATGTAGCAATCGGACAGAAAGCATCAACGGTTGCCAATATTGTAAAGACACTCGAAGAGAGTGGTGCGATGGATTATACAACGGTTGTAGCAGCGACCGCAAGTGAGTTAGCACCACTTCAGTATATTGCGCCATATGCAGGATGTGCGATTGGTGAAGAGTGGATGGAGAGCGGCAAGGATGTTCTTATCGTTTATGATGATTTGACCAAACATGCGGCTGCTTATCGTACCCTTTCGCTGCTTCTTCGCAGACCACCGGGACGTGAGGCGTTCCCTGGTGATGTCTTTTATCTGCATTCCCGTCTTTTGGAGCGTGCGGCAAAATTGTCAGATAAATTAGGCGGCGGTTCTTTGACGGCACTGCCGATTATTGAGACACAGGCAGGTGACGTATCTGCATACATTCCGACTAATGTAATTTCGATTACAGATGGTCAGATTTATCTAGAGACCGAGATGTTTAACTCCGGTTTCCGTCCGGCGGTAAATCCGGGTCTGTCCGTATCCCGAGTTGGTGGTTCGGCACAGATTAAGGCGATGAAAAAGATTGCGGGACCGATTCGTATCGAACTTGCACAGTACCGCGAGCTGGCTGCATTTTCCCAGTTTGGCTCCGATTTGGATGCCGACACAAAACGCCAGTTAGACCAGGGTGAAAGAATCCGTGAGATTTTAAAGCAGGATCAGTATGCGCCGCTGCCGGTATGGTATCAGGTTATTATCATTTATGCAGCGACAAAACAGTATCTTTTGGATATTGCGGTAGAAGATGTCCTTGCGTTTGAAAAAGGTTTGTTCCGTTTTGTGGATGAAAAGTATCCGGAAGTACCGGCTGCCATCCGCGATGAGAAACAAATCAGTGAAGAGACAGAGAAGAAATTGATTCAGGCGATTGAGGAATATAAACGCAATTTTATTCATGAGAAATAAAAGAGAGGTGTGATGCTATGGCCTCAATGAGGGACATCAAAAGAAGAAAAGAAAGTATACAAAGCACTTCTCAGATTACAAAGGCAATGAAACTGGTTTCGACTGTAAAACTTCAAAAAGCGAAGGGAAGAGCAGAAGAAACACAGCCTTATTTTAACAAAATGTATGAGACGGTTTCGGGTATGCTTGCCAAATCAGGCACCGTGAGATATCCCGGAAAACGAGAGAAAAATCCGGATGAACCATGCAAAAAAGGTGTGATTGTAATTTCGTCAAACCGTGGACTGGCGGGCGGTTACAATTCCAATCTTGTCAAGTTAGTTACCAAAGGTGATTTTGACCGAGAAAATACGATTATTTTTCCGGTTGGAAGAAAAGGCTTGGAAAGCCTTGTAAGACAGGGGTATACCTGTCAGGGTGATTTTTCCGAGGTGATTAACAATCCGTTGTTTGGAGATGCGGTAAGCATTGGAAAGACCGTGATTGGTGCGTTGGAAAATGGTGACATTGATGAAGTGTATTTAGCGTATACGGTATTTAAAAATACCGTGACACAAATCCCTACTTTGATTAAAATTCTTCCATTTGCAGAGGATGATATCAAGGAAAATGCACAGGAAGAGGATGAGAAGAATAAGGGTGCTGTGGCACAGATGAATTATGAGCCGGAGGAGGAAGAAACTCTGGGTTATATCATTCCTTTGTATGTAAACAGCCTAATCTTTGGTGCGCTCGTGGAAGCGGTGGCCAGTGAAAATGGTGCGCGTATGCAGGCGATGGATTCTGCAACAAGTAACGCAGAGGAGATGATTGATACCTTGGGATTGCAGTATAACCGTGCAAGACAGGCTGCAATTACTCAGGAATTGACAGAGATTGTTGCTGGTGCGTCAGCGATAAGTTAGGAGGTAGAAAATGGCAGAGAATAGTAAGACAAGTCTCGGCGTAATTACCCAGATTGTTGGAGCCGTACTGGATATTCGTTTTCAGGACGGAAACCTGCCTGAGATTAATGAAGCAATCCACATCAAACGACAGGATGGGGATAAGCTTGTAGTTGAGGTGGCACAGCATTTGGGTGATGATACCGTTCGCTGTATTGCCATGGGACCAACGGATGGTTTGGTCCGCGGCATGGAAGCAGTGGCAACGGGAGCTCCGATTTGTGTGCCGGTAGGTGAAGAAACATTAGGACGTATGTTTAATGTTCTCGGCGAGCCAATTGATGAAAAAGAGCCGCCAAAAGTAAAAGAGTATGATCCGATTCATAGAAAAGCACCTTCTTTTGAAGAGCAGTCTACCGAATCGGAGATTTTGGAAACCGGTATTAAAGTAATTGACCTTTTGTGCCCATATCAGAAGGGTGGTAAAATTGGTTTGTTTGGTGGTGCCGGTGTAGGTAAAACGGTACTCATTCAGGAGTTGATTACAAACATTGCTACAGAGCACGGTGGATATTCGGTATTTACCGGTGTTGGTGAGCGTACCCGTGAGGGAAATGATTTGTACTATGAAATGATTGAGTCCGGCGTAATTGATAAAACAACCATGGTGTTTGGACAGATGAATGAGCCGCCCGGAGCGAGAATGCGAGTAGGTCTTGCCGGACTTACGATGGCAGAATATTTCCGTGACAAAGGTGGAAAGGATGTGCTTTTGTTCATTGACAACATCTTCCGTTTTACGCAGGCAGGTTCTGAGGTTTCAGCACTTTTAGGACGTATGCCGAGTGCGGTAGGTTACCAGCCGACACTGCAGACAGAGATGGGTGCTTTGCAGGAGCGAATCACTTCGACAAAGAGCGGTTCGATTACATCCGTTCAGGCGGTTTATGTACCGGCCGATGACTTGACAGACCCGGCTCCGGCGACGACTTTTGCCCACTTGGATGCAACAACCGTATTGGAGCGTTCGATTGCAGAACTTGGTATTTACCCGGCAGTAGACCCGCTGGCTTCAACATCCCGTATGCTGGACCCTCGTGTGCTGGGTGAAGAACATTATCAGGTTGCCCGTGGTGTTCAGGAGATTTTGCAGCGTTACAAAGAGTTACAGGATATTATTGCCATTCTTGGTATGGACGAGTTGTCGGAAGACGAGAAAATGCTTGTCAACCGTGCGCGTAAAGTGCAGCGATTCCTGTCGCAGCCATTTAACGTCGCAGAACAGTTTACCGGTCTTCCCGGTAAATATGTTCAGTTGTCTGATACGATTCAGGGATTCAAAGAAATTCTGGATGGTAAACATGATGAGATTCCGGAAGGTTATTTCTTAAATGCCGGAAGTATTGATGATGTTGTAGCACGATACAAAGAGAGCCGCCAGTAATTTCAGGCGGATAGGAAAGGAAGTGGTTACAACATGGCAGAACGTAAAACATTTCGTCTTGAAGTGATTTCGCCGGAGCGCATTTTCTATACCGGAGATGCTGAGATGGTGGAACTTACGACGACGGAAGGTGACATCGGAATCTATGCGGATCACATTCCGCTTACGACGATTGTTGCACCTGGTGTAATGACGATTACCGAGCCGGGTGGCGTGCTCAAAGAGGCAGCAGTGCTGGAAGGCTTTATGGAAATTACACCGGATAAAGTTACAATTCTTGCTCAGTCCTGCGAGTGGCCGGAAGAAATTGACATTAATCGTGCGGCAGAGGCGAAGGCGAGAGCCGAGCGCCGCTTAAAAAGTGCAGATGAAAATATAAACATGGCACGAGCAGATTTGGCTTTGCGAAAATCGTTGATTCGGTTGCAGTTAGCTGAAAAATAAAAAGAATCCCCTAAAAAGCAGGATATTTGCGTTGCAAATATAGCTTTTCGGGGGATTTCTTTTTATTTTTTGCTTTTTGGGAAAGAGGAGGCTGGTGAGAAGGAGGGGGACAACTGTTTTTTGTCGATTTATTTGGATTCCAGTAATTGTGTAGAAAAGTTTTGTGACTCGTGGGTTTGAGTGCGTCAGCAGGAGGTGCTGGTAGTTTCAGCACCCCTGCTGCTACGCAACTCAATTAGTGAGAACGGCGCAAGAGGTTCGGGGAACCTCTGACCTGCGCGGACCGGAGTGGAACGTAGACCCACGAGTCACAAAACTTTTCTACACAATTACGGAACCAAAAAAACTCACTATGGAAACCCCTCCGAAATTATGATAAAATAGTGAGTAATAGGGTAGTTGCAATAACATACGAAGGAGAGAGTTTATTATGGTTATTAAGGTGATTTTGTTACTGGTATTTTTTGCCGTGATGCTTGGGATTGGATTTTATTCCAGAAAGCATGCGACAGATGTGAATGGTTTTGTGTTGGGAGGACGTTCGGTTGGTCCGTGGCTGACCGCATTTGCATATGGAACGTCTTATTTTTCAGCGGTTGTATTTGTCGGATATGCAGGACAGTTCGGTTACAAATACGGACTTGCTTCCACTTGGATTGGAATTGGCAATGCAGTGCTTGGTTCTCTGCTTGCATGGGTTGTATTGGGACGACGTACAAGAATTATGACAAAGCATTTGAAATCCATGACCATGCCGGATTTCTTTGGAAAACGTTATGGCAGTAAATCGCTTCGCGTTGCAGCGTCGATGATTGCCTTTATTTTCCTCATTCCGTATACCGCATCGGTGTATAATGGTCTTTCCTATTTGTTTGGTATGGCATTTGATATTGACTTCCGCATCTGTGTAGTCGTGATGGCGGTGCTGACCGGTGTATATGTTATTGTGGGCGGTTATATGGCGACTGCACTGAATGACTTGATTCAGGGAATTATTATGTTATTTGGTATTGTGGCAGTCATTGCGGCAGTGCTTTCCGGTCATGGCGGATTTTTGGCTGCAGTGAAGGAACTTGCGCATGTGCCAAGTGACGTAATGCCGGGAGCTTATGCATCTTTCTTTGGACCAGACCCATTGAATCTGCTTGGGGTTGTGATTTTAACTTCATTGGGTACGTGGGGCCTTCCACAGATGATTCAGAAATTTTATGCCATTAAAGATGAAAAAGCAGTACATACAGGAACTATTATTTCGACGTTGTTTGCCGTAGTTGTTTCCGGCGGCTGCTATTTCCTTGGTGGATTCAGCCAGATTTCCGGTGTGACAAAAGCAGCCGATGGCAGTGTGGCATATGATACTATTATACCGACGATGCTTTCAAGCCTGCCTGACATTCTGATTGGAATTGTCATTGTGCTTGTTTTGTCTGCATCCATGTCGACTTTGTCGAGCCTTGTGCTGACGTCAAGTTCCACACTCACACTTGATTTTATCAAACCATTGTTTGTAAAAGATATGAGTGAGAAAAAGCAGTTAATCTGGATGAGAATACTGCTTGCGTTCTTTATCATCATTTCCGTTGTGATTGCACTTGATCCGCCGGCATTTATTGCACAGCTTATGGGAATCAGCTGGGGTGCTCTGGCAGGAGCGTTTTTAGCACCATTTTTGTATGGACTGTACTGGAAGCGCGTGACAAAAGCGGCTGTCTGGGCAAGTTTTATTGCCGGAGTTGGAATTACGGTTTCTAACATGTTTATCAATTATATTGCATCACCGATTAACGCCGGAGCATTAGCAATGCTTGCTGGTTTGATTGTTGTCCCGGTTGTTAGTGTAATAACGAAGAAACCGGACGAAGCAATTGTAGATGGAATTTTTAACTGCTTGGATGAAAAAGTTATGGTAGAGCAGAAAATGGCTTTGCCGGAAGAGGACGAAGAGTAAACGTATACAATGGAAATGAGGGGGTGTCGGATATGGCGCGAAAAAAAAGGAAAAGTCTAATTTTTACCATCATGCGAATGTCAGTAATTCCGATTGCAATTTTAGGAGTTGTCATGACATTTTACAGTCAGAATTCGGTTCATGAAGGTATGGTATTTGAGATTGAAAAGAGTTTGTCCGGTATCGCTCATAATCTGATTAGTATTTATAATGTGTTGGATGCGGGAGATTTTTCACAGAAAGACGATAGGGTTTATAAGGGGGAAACAGAAATTACATCGGATTACCGCGTTTTAGACGATATTAAAAATGATACCGGTGCGGATGTTACTGTATTTGTTGGTGATGAGAGATGTCTTACAACACTGGTTGATAAAAAAGGAAATCGTTTGGTTGGCTCTCACTTAGATAAAGAAGTTGCTTCACAAGTGATTGAAGACGGGGAAGAATATTTTTCCCAGAATGTTGACGTTATGGGAGTCAGATACTTTGGCTACTATGTGCCAATTCGCAATGATGAGAATGAAGTTGTAGGTGTTAGTTTTGCCGGAGAGTCGGCGGAGTCTGTGAATACTTCCATGAGATTTATGACGCATGGGAATGTGATTATCTGCCTGTTTATCATAATTCTTGCCGGATTTATCTGTAATCTGTCGGCACAGAAAATGGTGGAGGCGATTCAGGCAATTAAGAGATTTCTTGGCAGAGTGGCGCATGGAGAATTTCATCATGAAATGCCGGAAAATGTTTTAAAGAGAGGCGACGAACTGGCGCAAATGGGCGAATATGCAGTGGCGGTCAGTGATTCATTGGAAGAAATGGTGTCACGTGACCCATTGACAAAACTTCTGAACCGGCGTGCGGCGCAGATTCAGATGGATTACCGTAGAGAAAACGATTGTTTTTCACTTGCGATTGCAGATATCGATTTTTTTAAGAGCGTCAATGACAGTTATGGTCATGAAAAAGGTGATGAAGTTCTAAAATATGTTGCCGGAGCACTACAGAAAGCAGTTGGTGAAGATGGTTTTTCTGCACGCTGGGGCGGCGAAGAATTTTTGATTGGTTTTGATGGAACAGTAAATGAGACGGGAAAAGTTTTGCAGGGATTTTTGGACGATGTGAAATCGAAAAAGTTTTCACATAACGGTATGGAATTCTCAATTTCTCTGACGATTGGTATTGCAACTTACTGTGAAGAAGAGAAAATGGAAGAAGCGATTAACCGTGCGGACGAACTTCTTTATTATGGAAAAGAGCATGGGCGAGACCAGATCGTAATGGAATCAAGGGAGGAGGAATCCTGATGCCGAAAGCACCAAACCAGAAATACAAATTATTTTATATTTTGGAACTGCTGCGAAGTGAGAGTGACGAAAAACATCCGGTAACGATGCCGCAAATCATCTCGTATTTAAAGCAGAATGGTATTCATGCGGAAAGAAAAAGTGTTTATTCGGACATGGAAGCTTTGCAGATACTCGGGTACGATGTTGTATGTCAGAAAAACCCGGCGGGTTACTATCTGGGAAGCCGTGAGTTTGAATTGGCGGAGTTAAAACTTTTAGTTGATGCTGTGCAGGCGTCCAAATTTATTACGCAAAAACAAAGCAGAAATTTGATTGAGAAGTTGGAACATTTCACGAGCCGCCATGAGGCAAATCGGTTACAGCGTCAAGTTTGTGTCAATGACCGTGTGAAAACAGAAAATTTGTCTTCCCTTTATCTGATTGATGACATTCATCAGGCAATGCACGAAAATCAACCGGTTACTTTTGTTTACTGCGAATGGAATCAGAACAAGGAACTTGTGCCGCGGCACGGTGGCGAACGCTATCTTGTTTCTCCATGGATGCTTATGTGGGAAGACGAAAATTATTATCTGCTGGCGTATGACCACAAAGCAGAGATGATTAAATATTTCCGTGTAGATAAACTTCGACAGTTAAAGAGAGAAGAGGGAAAAAGAGAAGGGGAAACAGCATATCAAAAATTGGATGTCACGGATTTTTCAAAAAAAACGTTTGGAATGTTTGCCGGGGAGAAAAAAAGGCTTCAGCTTGTTTTTGATAATTCGCTGATTGGCGTTGCAATTGACCGTTTTGGAAAGGAAATTCCCGTTTTAAAAGAGTCCGAGACACAGTTTCGGACATTCGTAGAAATCAGTGTCAGCAAGCAGTTTTATGGTTGGCTTGCGGGGATTGGAAAGGGTGTTTCGATCGTGGAACCAAAAGAAGAACAAGAGAAGTATCGGAAGTATCTTGAAAATATTTGGAAACTATGATATTCTACCATTGATTATGAGAATTTGTATCAATTACGCCAAGGAGGACAAGAATGAGAGGAATAGAAACCCCGATTAAGACACTGAGACAGAAAGTGTTTACAGAAGTTGCAAAAGTCGCTTTTGATTCACAGAACATAAATGATGATATCGAGGCAATCCCATATAAAATTACGCCGGGAGATGCGCCTTTATACCGTGAGAGTATTTACCGTGAGCGTGCTATCTGCTCGGAGCGTGTGCGTCTTGCGATGGGACTTTCATTAAGACCGGATGACGAACCGGTTCACGTTACAAGTGGATTGGATGAGAGTAATGTGGCAGAAAAATATTATGAGCCGCCTTTGATGCAGGTAATTCCGTCGGCTTGTGATATGTGTGAGGATAACGTATATGAAGTATCCAATCAGTGCCGTGGCTGTGTGGCACATCCTTGTGTAGAGGTTTGCCCGAAAGGTGCTATCAGCATTGTAGACGGAAAATCTCATATTGATAAAGATAAATGTATTAAATGTGGAAAATGTAAGGCAATCTGTCCCTATGATGCAATTGCGAAGAAGGTTCGTCCATGTGCAGCTGCATGTGGTGTGAAAGCCATTTCCAGTGATGAGCGCGGACGTGCCCAGATTGATGATGAAAAATGCGTAAAATGCGGACAATGCATGGCTGCATGTCCATTTGGAGCGATTGCAGATAAATCCCAGATTTTCCAGTTGATTCAGGCAATGAAGCAGGGACCGGTTATTGCCGAATTGGCTCCGGCGGTTATCGGACAGTTTGGTGACGATGTCCGTCTTTGGAAAATCAAAGCAGCGTTGAAAGAGATTGGTTTTGCGGAAGTGTTCGAAGTTGCACTTGGTGCAGATATCGGAGCGATTACGGAAGCAAGACATTATGTAAATGAAGTAAAAACAGGAAAACTTCCATTTTTGCTGACTTCCTGTTGTCCGGCTTGGTCGATGTTGGCAAAGAAAACACTGCCGGATATGGTAGAGACTGTTTCAAGTGCTCTGACACCGATGGTGGCTACTGCACGTACAATTAAACAGCGTCATCCGGAAGCTAAGATTGTATTTGTCGGACCGTGTGCGGCAAAGAAACTGGAAGCTTCCCGCCGTTCGGTACGAAGTGATGTGGATTTTGTAATTACCTTTGAAGAATTGGATGCGATTTTCACTGCCAAAGGAATTGATATGGAAACCTATGATGCAGAGGAGCCAATTCATGATGCAACAGGAACCGGACGTGGTTACGCCGTTGCCGGTGGTGTTGCAAATGCCATTGAAAACTGCATTAACGAATATTATCCGGGAACGGAAGTTTATATTGAGCATGCGGAAGGATTATCCGACTGTCAGAAAATGCTTCTTATGGCGAAGGCCGGTAAAAAGGATGGCTGTCTGATTGAAGGTATGGGCTGTCCGGGTGGCTGTGTTGCCGGTGTTGGTACGAATATTGCGATACCGAAAGCGGCACAGGCTGTGCGCAAGTTTGTTAAGGATTCAACAACTGCACTGCCACCGAAAGAATATTCAGAAATTGATTTGCCGTAAGGTAAAAGAAACAAGATAAGAAAGAGGGTATTTTGATTGTAAAATCGGAATACCCTCTTTGTGACAGAAGGCATTTGATCATATTTAATCAATAGCGGAGGCAGTATGAAAATCGAACGAATTATTTTATTTACCAAGGGAATTGAAACATTAAGTTTTTTTAGTGAGCAGCTTGGGAAGACTTTTAGTAAATTGGGATATGAAGTGTTTTACTTTGACCAGTGTAAATCGTATGATAGTCTTGCTGAATTGCTTTTGTTTGCCAAACCGGAGGCAACAGCGGCAGTGACGTTTAATTTTGACGGCTGCTGTGGTGAGGGATATTTTATTGACTGCAAGGGAATTCATTTGTTTGATGACAGAAAAATACCGGTTATCAATATTGTGGTTGACCATCCGTTTTACTATCATAAATTTCTGCCATTTTTGCCAAAAGACTACTGCCAGATTTCGATTGACAGAGAGCATGAAGCTTATTTGCAGTATTATTTTCCGGAAATTAAGCGGGGGCTGTTTCTGCCATTGGCGGGAACGTCCTTGTGGGAAGAAGATACGCTGCCTAAGTGGGAAGAACGCCCATATGACGTTGTATTTACCGGAAATTACACGCCGCTTTCTAAATTTGAACCAACGATTGAGAGACATGGCAAAGAGTATGCCGATTTTTATTACGGAATTATTGAGGATTTTAAGAGACATCCGCATCTGGGGATGGATATCGGAATTCGTGAGCATCTGCTTTCCGAGGTTGAGGATATTACCGAAGACGGTGTAAAAGAAATGATGCCAAATATGATTATGATCGATTTGTATGTGCGCAATTATTTTCGTGGAAAAGTGGTGCAGACGCTTGTGGATGCCGGTGTTTCCGTGCATTGTTTTGGAGCTGGATGGGAATTTCTTCCCTGTGAACATTCGGAAAATCTGATAAAAGAGGGTGGCGTTGATTCACTGGCGTGTTTGCAGGCGTTAAGCAAGGCGAAAGTTTCTTTGAATGTAATGCCGTGGTTTAAGGATGGTGCACATGATCGCGTATTTAATTCGATGTTAAACGGCGCTGTATGTTTTACCGACTGGAGCCGGTATTTGGCAGAAAATTTACGGGATGGAGAGGATATTTTCTTTTATGAACTGGATGCACTTGAATGCCTGCCGGATATGGTGCAGGGAATTTTAGAAAATCGAAAGAAATGGGAGCACATGCAGAAAGCGGCGTATGAGACGGCTGAGAAGTCGCATACATGGGAACACCGTGCAGGGGCTGTGCATAAAGAAATTCTTTCCAAGATACGCTAAATGTGGTATGATGATACATAAGTCAAAGCGTCCACGTAGTATAAAGCGGGAGAAATGGAGGTAAAGATGGCTAGAAAAAACAAAAAACAGCGGAAACATCCTAAGTTTTGGTTTGGGTTTAAAATTGTATTACTTTTGTTTCTGCTCACAATATTAGTCGGCGGAATTATCTTTTATTTCAAATATGGAAAAGATATCTTCGCAATGCAGGATGACGCGGTTGCACTTGTGAAAGAGTCGTCCATAGATACATTCCGTTCATCCGAGACATCAATTGTGTATAACAATAAGGGCAAAGAGATAGCGAAATTAAAGGGAGAAAAAGACTCCTATTACCTTACCTTGGACAAAATACCAAAGGCGGTAAAAGATGCAGCAATTGTTACCGAGGACAAAAAGTTTTACTCACATAACGGAATTGATGCCAAAGGTATTATGCGTGCGGTTTTTGCATTGATTAAGAACAACGGTGAGAAAACACAGGGAGCATCGACAATTACCCAGCAGTTAGCGCGCGGTGTTTTCCTCTCGACGGAGAAGACGTATGAGCGTAAAATAAAGGAAATTTTTATTGCGCTTGAGCTGGAAAAGAAGTATACCAAAAGCCAGATTCTGGAATTTTACTTAAATACCATTTATTATGCAAATGGTTACTATGGAATTGAGGCGGCGGCACGCGGATATTTCGGAAAGGGTTGTCAGGAATTGTCACTTGGACAGTTATGCTTTTTGTGTTCTATTCCAAATAATCCAACCCTTTATAATCCATTGAAAAATTTCGATAACACGGTCAAACGTAAAAATCGTATTTTAGATCAGATGTTAGATGATGGCGTGATTACGAAGGTGGATTACGATGAGGCGTATCAGGAAGAAATTAAACTGAACATTCAGGAAGTGCAGAAACGAGATTACATCCAGACGTTTGTTTCTTACTGTGCGATTCGCGAGTTGATGAAAAAGAATGGATTTGAGTTTAAAAATTCATTTGCAGATAAGGAAGAAAGAGAGACCTATGAGACGGAGTATGATGATGCGTACTCGACTGCTCAGCAGATGCTTTTAAATAAAGGATATAAAATTTATACATCCTTTGATTTGAAGAAACAGAAAAAACTGCAAAAAGCAGTCAATCATAATTTGTCCGGATTTAAGGATAAAGAGACAAACGGAACCTACAAAATGCAGGGCTCGGCAGTATGTATCGATAATAAGACCGGACGTGTTGTTGCGCTGGTGGGCGGACGAAGCCAGGAGACGGAAGGACTTTCCCTAAACCGTGCGTACCAGTCTTACCGCCAGCCTGGTAGTTCAATTAAGCCGTTGATTGTTTATACACCGACTTTGGAGCGTGGTTCAACGGCAAGCACGACCGTACATGATTATAAGTTTAAGGGCGGTCCGTCAAACAGCAGTGGACGTTACTACGGTTATATTTCGCTTCGTTTTGCGGTGGAGCAGTCCTTGAATACGGTTGCATGGCAGCTGTTCGAGAAGTTAAAACCGGAAGTTGGCTTGCAGTATTTATTGGATATGAATTATTCCAAAATCGTGAAGTCGGATTACTACTTGTCGGCATCCCTTGGCGGATTGACATACGGTACCAGTACGTTAGAGATGGCATCCGGTTATGCAACACTGGAAAATGACGGAAAGTACCGGGAACCAACGTGTATTGTGAAAATTTTGGATTCCGATGGAAATGAAATTGTTTCCGATAAAGTCGAGCAAAAGAGTGTTTACAAGAAGGATTCAGCACGTGCGATGATTGATATCCTGACCGGTGTAATCAAACGTGGTACGGCACGTGGTCTTGGCCTTGATAATGGACAGCCAAGTGCCGGCAAGACCGGAACAACCAATGATAAAAAAGACGGCTGGTTCTGTGGTTTTACACCATATTATACAACGGCAGTCTGGGTTGGCTATGATTCCCCGAAAACGGTTGCCGACTTGTATGGTTCCACCTATCCGGGACGAATCTGGCATGAGTACATGAATGAGATTCATAAAGACTTAGATGTAAAAGAATTTGATTTGGGTGAGTTATCATCGGGAAGTTCCGGTGGTGGCAGCAGTAGTGGTTATACGACTCCACAGGAAGATACCGGAAGTGGTGGAAGTGTAGATACGGACCCGGCAGATTCGAATGATAATGACGTTGATGTGGATCCGGATGATGGAACGGATACACAGGTTACGGAACCACCGGCCACGCAGGTACCGGCGACACAAGTTCCGGCAACAGCGGAACCGGCTGCGACAGAGCCACCGGCAGACCCGGCAGCAGACCCGGCAGCAGAGGGTGCAGAATAAAAAATAAGAGCTAAAAAAAGCCTGTCAGGCAAATGCTTGACAGGCTTTTTAATAGGTGTGCCTTGCGACACACGTTTCTATTAGTGTTCCTGATGATATTTTTTCAGGATGCGCTCGATACGTTCGGTTGGATTTAAGTATTCCGCAATTGAGGAATCATGATTTAAAGTATCGATAAGGAGAGCAATGTACTTGCTCATATCAACATTGATGTAATACTCACGCTGTAACAGTTCTTCCGGCTGATATACTAAGTTTGTCGTCATGACACGGTAAATCAAGCCGCTCTTATAAGCTTCATCAAACTTCTCCAGACCGTTTGTGAACAGACCAAAAGTAGAAGCAACGAAAATACGGTTTGCATTGCGGCGCTTCAATTCAGTTGCAACGTCAATCATACTTTCACCGGAGGAAATCATATCGTCAATCACAACAACGTCCTTGCCGGAAACATCAGCACCGAGGAATTCATGTGCAATAATCGGGTTACGTCCTTCAACAATTTTTGTGTAATCACGGCGTTTGTAGAAGGTTCCTACATCAACACCGGCTACGTTACCAAAGTAAATCGCACGTCCCATAGCACCTTCATCCGGGCTGATAATCATCATGTTTTCCGGTTTCATATGAATGTCTGGTACATTTTTCAAAAGGGCTTTAATAAACTGATATGTTGGCTGTACAGTTTCAAAACTCTTCAATGGAATTGCATTCTGTACGCGAGGGTCATGTGCGTCAAAAGTGATAATATTGTCAACGCCTATAGCGGTCAGTTCCTGAAGTGCCAAAGCGCAGTCTAACGATTCGCGGGAACTGCGTTTATGCTGTCTGCTTTCATACAGGAAAGGCATAATAACAGTGATTCGTCTTGCTTTTCCGCTGATTGCGGCAATCATACGTTTCAAATCCTGAAAATGGTCATCCGGTGACATATGATTAACCTGTCCACATACTGTGTAAGCTAAACTGTGGTTACATACATCAACAAGAAGGTATACATCTTTTCCGCGGACGGATTCATTTAAGATACCCTTTGCTTCACCGGACCCAAAACGTGGGCATACGGCATCGATGATGTAAGAATCCCTTTTGTAATTGGTAAAATGAATGGAAGAATCTACATCGGCTTCATTTCTCCAGCCAACAATGTAATCATCCACTTTTTTTCCGATTGCTTTGCTGCTCTCCAATGGAATAATACCAAGGTCTCCATAAGGGATTGTTTTCGACAAATCTTTTTGACTCATGATTAAAGTCCTCCGTGTAAATATTGTGTTGTAGGTTTATAGTTTGCAGCAACAGAAAGAAAAACATACTTAATGTTGCATAATTGCCTTTTTCAAACGAATGTCATCGCCGGTGATTTTTAATAATGTATAATTACTTGTAATCCGGGAGAAAATCCGCTCGCTGTAGCGTTCCCGTAAATCATCAAACGACAAGTTTGTTGAAATAATCGTGGAACGGCGGTTTGTTAATCGTGTATCGATGCAGTGGTAAAGCTGAGAGGAAGTAAAACTATTGTTTAATTCTGTTCCCAAATCATCGATAATCAGTAAATCGCTGCTTAATAAATAAGAAAGCGAAGCATTTTTCCGGGTCTGTGATAAGTCCCGGTCAAATTTGCACGATTCTAAAATATCAAATAGTTTTAGAGAAGTCAAGTACACAACGGTATGAGACTTGTCTAAAAGCTCTTTTGCAATACAGTTTGTTAAAAAAGTTTTACCGACACCGGTGTTACCGTATAACAGAAGATTTCCCGGTGTGTCCGAAAAACCGGATAAATAGGATTTCACGGTTTCTAAGACATGTCGCATATTGTCACGCGGTGTTTCGCCGGTTGCCTCTTCGGTGTAGTCATCCGGGTAAAAATCCAAATTAAAATGAGAAAAATTCTCATGTTCCAAAACGTCTTTCAAATTTGACTGTGAGTACAAATACTGAACAATCAGTTTTTCAAAACAATGGCATTTCCTGCCGTCAATATAGCCGGTATCCTTACAGTCAGCGCACTCGTAGACCGGTTTCAGGTAGTCCGCCGGGTAACCGTGCTGCAAAAGCAGGGCTTCTTTTTGTTTTGTGATTTTATCAATCTCGGCATCTAGGTCAATCGAATCGGTTTGTCCTTTCAAACGAGAGGCAGCGTGCTGCACCGAAAGTGTACGAACCCGGTTTTCCAATTCGTTCATTTGGGGAATCGCATCATAGACTTCCTTCATGCGCTTTTTTAGGATGAAATTGTCCTTGAGCTGCTGATGATAGTAATGGGACATCAGATGCTCGTACTGACTGTTGGTCAAAAGCATAATAAATGAATCCTTTCGTTTGTTTTATGCCTGCACATTGCGCAGTAACTGTTTTTCCAGTGAACTGTAATCCTCTTTGGAATACTCTCTTTGAGGAAAACTCTGGAATTGGTTTCTTTTTTGCTGTGTGGCAGAGTTTTTCTGCTCTCCGGTTTTTTTCTTCTGCTGAAATGACTTGTCGCATTTTTCTATGTCCGCAAGGGTGAGGACACCTTTCTTGTGCCAGTCCTTTAATATACTTGTTATGTAATTTAAATTTGTGCCACCGGTCTGCAAAACCGTACGCTTACATGCCTGCTCAATAATTTCATCCGAGAAGCCGTAATCACTCCATGTATCAATGATTTCACGTTCTGCCGGAGCAAGGGAGCGATTTAAGCCAAGTGCTTTGCTTACGACGTGATAAAGACCTGAAAAAGCAGAAGATTCATCCTTTGCTTCCTCCGGCGTTGTAATCCCCTTTTTCGCCCATGTAAGACCAATTGCCTCCATATACTTTGGTGAAGTCTTTCCGCGGCTGTGTGCCGTGCGGTACAGGGTAGCAATCATCTCCTGTGAAAATCCGATGTCACACATAAAATATAAAATCATTTGCAGATGTGTGGTGGAAAGGGTCGTGCCAAGTATCTTTTCTGCCTGCGAAATCGCCTCGCTGATTTCAATATCTTTCATCAGTGCTTCCGCTTGTAAAGGAGTATACTCCTGGCGGTTCGGAATGGAGATGCCGTCGGGTACAACGGTTTCTTCCGCTACCGGTGAAGCATCGATATCCGGTTCTCTTTCTGCCGTAACTGCTGACGCAGTGTCTGTGGCGTCAGTAGAAAGAACAATCGAAGTAATCTCGCCATTTTGCTCTGTGAAAGAAAGAAGTCCTTCTTTCTGCCAGTAACGCAGTGCACGCAAAATGTCACTTTCTGTGCATTCGAAACAATCGGCAAGAGCATCAATGGATGAAATACCTGCGGTGTCGGCATGCTGGCAGAGCATAACCAGATACAAATATATTTTCACGAAATTGCCATTTGCAGATGGCATATGATTTTGAATAAATGAATTGGAAATCAAAGTGAGTCCGCAATTCGATGTTGTGGAAATTGTAAATCCCATAATAAAACTCATTCCCTTTCTCCATCAGGTATTTTTTACCTGTCAGCAAGGATGAGTATATCACAAAGAAAAAACAGTTGCAAATTGCAAATGTGCATACATTTCATGTAGAATTTATCTGTTGATAATGTGCATAATGTTCATAACAAAACCACAAACAGACTATTCTGGTAGAAAGAGTGGGTCAATGTGCCGAAATTACGTTGGTTGAGTTTGTCAAGTAAAAAATGCAATTTATTCACATTTTTTTTTGAACAAAAAAATATCCACAACCGTATCTTTCGACTGAATGTTGATAAGGTTGTGGATAACGTTCATAACTTAGTTATTCAGAAGATTTTCACCAATTTCTACTATGTTTCCGGCACCCATAGTTATCAACAGGTCGCCGTTGACTAAATTTTTTAAAATAAATTTTTCGATTTCGTCAAAACTGCGTAAATAGTGAACTTCCTTTCCGAGTTTTTCCAATTCTCTTGCAAGGTCAGCAGAAGAAATATCTCCCGGGTCTTTTTCACGCGCCGCATAAATGTCTGCTAAGATTACTTTATCTGCCAGAGAAAGAGCAGAGGCAAAATCCTTTAAAAAGGCGCGGGTACGTGTGTAGGTATGCGGCTGGAAGGCACACCATAACGTTTTGTGCGGATAATTTTTCGCTGCTGTGAGTGTTGCTCGGATTTCCGTCGGGTGATGAGCATAGTCATCAATAATGGTAAATCCGTTTTTCTCTCCTTTGTATTCAAAGCGGCGGTCTGCGCCGTGGAATGTAGTCAATGCTTTCTGGACGGTGCCGTCATCAATGCCGTAGAGAGAGGCTAACGCTAAGCAGGCAAGGGTATTGGAAACGTTGTGTCTGCCGACTACGGACAGGTGGAAATGCCCCTTTACTTCTCCCTGTACGACAGCGTCAAAGGTGCCGCATCCAAGGTCATTGTAAGTGATGTTTTCAGCTGTAAAATCAGCATCCTTATTTTCTAATCCGTATGTGATAACACGGCAGGAAAGTCCTTCTGTAATTTCTTCATAATTTTCAATATCTGCATTGATAATTAACGTGCCATGCTCCGGAATCCGTTTCGCAAACAAATGGAAAGAGTGACGGATATCAGAAAGGTCATGGAAAAAGTCCATATGGTCTTCTTCTATATTAAGTATCATTCCCACAGTAGGGAAAAAGTGAAGAAAACTATTCGTGTATTCACAAGCTTCCGTAATGAAATGCTTGGAGTGGCCGATGCGGATGTTGCCGCCGATTGCTTCTAAAATACCGCCGACGGAAATTGTCGGGTCAAGGTTTGCTGCCAAAAAGATGTGGGAAGCAATCGAAGTGGTCGTTGTTTTTCCGTGCGTTCCTGCAATCGCAATGGCGGAAGAATAATTTTTCATTACCTGCCCAACCATAACTGCTCGCTCCATCAGCGGAAGATTTAATTTTTCAGCCGCCTGATATTCCGGATTGGTCTTTTTAACTGCTGCGGTATAGACAACCAAATCGATATCTTTTGTAATATTCTCTTCTTTTTGTCCATATACTACTTGTATGCCGAGAGATTCCAAATGTTTTGTGATTTTGCTTTCATGCCAGTCGGAACCGGTAATGGTAAAGCCCATGGAATGAAGCAGCTCGGCGAACCCGCTCATACTAATGCCGCCAATTCCAATAAAATGAATCTTTCCCGGATGTGTAAAGTCGATTTCGTACATAAATGACACCCTTCCTTCTATTATTTGGAAACAAAATTATGATTCCTCAGATTCATTATATATAGACAGGGGAGAAAATACAAGGAAAAAGGTGAATATGCTTAAGATTTTCACACGGTATTTGTGCAAAATGTACAAAAGTTAAGAATCATAAGAAAATATTTTGTGAAAAATATTCACAAAACTTAAACAATGTGGTATACTTATTTTACAATATTAACAACAGGGGTGATAACATGATCAAAAAAGAAATGATAGCCATGTTACTTGCTGGGGGGCAAGGGTCAAGACTGGGGGTCTTGACTGCAAATGTAGCAAAACCTGCTGTTGCTTTTGGGGGAAAGTATCGAATCATTGATTTTCCGTTGAGTAATTGTATCAACTCGGAAGTCGATACCGTTGGAGTGCTGACACAGTATCAGCCGTTGAAGCTGAATACTCATATCGGCATTGGAATTCCATGGGACCTTGACCGCAATATTGGGGGCGTGTCAATCCTGCCGCCGTATGAGAGAAGCACAAGCAGCGAGTGGTACACCGGAACCGCAAATGCGATTTACCAGAACTTGAATTATATGGAGTATTACAACCCGGATTATGTATTAATTCTTGGTGGTGACCATATTTACAAGATGGATTATCAGGTAATGCTTGATTTCCATAAGGCAAATCACGCGGACATTACGATGGCGACGATACCGGTGCCGATTGAAGAGGCAAGCCGGTTTGGTGTCTGTATTACAGATGATACCCATCGTATTTTGGAATTTGAGGAAAAACCGGAGCATCCACGCAGTAATCTGGCATCTATGGGAATTTACATATTCTCATGGCCGGTATTAAAAGAAGCCCTGATTCAGTTGAAAGACCAAAAAGGCTGTGACTTTGGTAAACATATTTTACCTTACTGCCACGAAAGGGGCGACCGCATTTTTGCCTTTGAGTACAATGGATACTGGAAGGATGTTGGTACGCTTGGTTCGTACTGGGAATCAAATATGGAATTGATTGACTTGATTCCGGTATTTAACCTGTACGAAGAGTTTTGGAAGATTTACACAAGTAACGAATGGATTCGTCCACAGTATATTGCAGGAGATGCTGTGATTGACAAAGCCATTATGGGTGACGGCTGTGAGATTTACGGAGAAGTCCATAGCTCTGTGATTGGTTCGGATGTTGTTATTGAGGAAGGCGCTGTAGTGCGTGATTCGATTATTATGAATTCTGCGAGAATTGGTAAAAATACCGTTCTTGACCGTGCAATTATTGCAGAGGGTTCGATAATTGGAGAAAATTGCGTGCTCGGTGCGGGCGAAGATGACATTCCAAACAAACTAAAGCCGGATGTCTATGCCTTTAACCTGGTTACGGTTGGCGAAAAGACCGTGATTCCGGATGGCGTTACCATCGGTAAAAACACTGCCATAGCGGGTAAGACAACCATTGACGATTACCCGGATAACACCTTAGCAGGTGGCGAAACTTTGATAAAGGCAGGTGACATGTAATGAGAGCAATAGGATTGATTTTAGCAGGTGGGTCCAGTACCCGCATGAAAGAACTGACAAAAAATCGTGCAACAGCAGCACTGCCGATTGCCGGTGGATACCGCAGCATTGATTTTGTACTTAGCAGCATGTCCAGTTCCCGGATTAACAAAGTTGGTGTCATTACGCAGTACAATTCAAAGTCGTTGACACAGCATTTGAACTCATCAAAATGGTGGGACTTTGGACGTAAAAAAGGCGGTTTGTTTGTATTCACACCGACACAGACCCATGACAATAGTTATTGGTACCGCGGAACCGCAGATGCCATTGCGCAAAACATTGATTTTCTGAAATCAAGTCATGAGCCGTATGTAATTATTGCATCCGGTGACTGTGTATACAAGATGGATATGAATAAACTTTTGGAATATCACATTGAGAAAAATGCTGATGTTACCATCGTGACGAAGGACTTGGGAACGGTAGATGACCCGAGCCGGTTTGGTGTCGTATCGGTTGACATCGAAGGCAGGGTGACCGAGTTTGAAGAGAAGCCGCTTGTGACTTCGAAAACGCTGGTTTCTACCGGAATCTATGTAATCCGCCGCAGACAGTTGATTGAGATGATTGAGCGTGCAGGGGCGGAAGATGGATTCGATTTGGTAAAGGATATTTTTATCCGTTACAAAGGAGTCAAGAAATTTTATGCCTATCCGTTGGACTCCTATTGGAGCAATGTAACAACGGTTGATTCCTATTTTAAGACAAATATGGATTTCTTAGACCGCAGAACAAGAGAGTATTTCTTTAATGAATACCCACAGATTGCATCAAGAATTGAGGATTTACCTCCGGCTAAATACAATGTTGGCGCAAAAGTTAAGAACAGCCTTGTGTCAAGTGGTTGTATCATCAATGGTGAGGTTGAAGATTCCGTTTTGTTTAAGGAAGTTTATATAGGCAACAATTGTACAATACGAAACTCGATAATTTTAAATGAAGTCTACATTGGGGATAACACTTATATTGAAAATTGCATCGTAGAGAGTCATGGAACCATTCGGGCAAATTCCAACTACGTCGGAAGTCCGGATGACGTTAAAATCATTCAGGAGAAGAATGAGCGTTATGTAATGTAGCGTACAGATGAAGGGAGGATACGATGCAGATAACAGATGTTCGTGTCCGGATTGTGGATGGGAATGCGAAAATGAAAGCGGTTGCTTCAATTACTTTGGATGAAGCATTTGCTATTCATGATATTAAGGTAATTGAAGGAGAGCGGGGCTTATTTGTCGCAATGCCGAACAAGAAAATGCCAAATGGTGAATACCGTGATGTTGCACATCCGATTCATAGTGGTATGAGAGCGGTGTTAGAGGAAGTAATTCTTGGCGAATATTATAATGTGTTAAAAGCGTAAAACCAGAAAGGCAGGTTGGCTTTGGTCAGCTTGCCTTTTTGTAGTGTAAGTTCGGCAGGTATTTGCGGATGAAAGTATTTAGAGCAGGAGGTTAATTTGTGAAGAACGTTTTCAAGGAACGAAAGATACATATTGCATGTGTGTGTTTGCTTTTGGTGATGCTGCTTGCCGGCTGTGATTTATTAAAGCCACCAATAGAATACGGAATTGAGTATGGGAGAAACTACATTAAGACACCTCATGGGACTGCATGGATTGGTGATACTTATGATGGGGTTAAACTCGTTGTGGGAAATGAAAAAAATGAACCGCTTCGAGAAACAGGGCTTTCTGAAGACCCATGGATGATAACAGCCAGCGAAAAGTATCTTTATGTACTTATTGAAAGAAGAGCATTAAAGTATTATTTGCTGAAATACGATTATTCGCTCAAAAAGAAGGCAGAATATGAAGTGCCTTACTCACAAGTTACTTACCGAAATGGATACCTGTTTGGCTATCTGGAGGAAAGGGTGCCGGATACAGTTGATTTGCTGGCATCGGAAATGCCGGATTATCTGGTTGCTACACATTATGTTAAAGAAAAAGACATGGAAAAGAAGTGGAAAAAAATTAAGGATAAAGAGGTTCTACGCAGGATTTAATTTGTGAGGATGGTGACTGGCAGACGCTGGGACGAGAAAAACAAAGTGCATTTTTTGTGAAGCACAAAAAGGAATTGGATAAAATTATAGGAAACTGCAAATATGGTAGGTTGGTATTTAATAAGTGTGGAAATGATATTTATGGAATTTTTAATGAATATGATGATACAGATTCGGCTAATGGGTTCGCATATAGTGATTTGAAGAGAGGAGTGATTATACGATACTCTGGTGAAACAAATAAAATCACAAAGGTTCGCGAAATGAAAGATGGGCAGCAGCTCATGAGTGCAACCGCACAGTATGTAATTTACCGCCAGGATAAGCAGGTTCGTATTTCAATGCTATCGGGGGAAAAGGACCGCTGTTTACATGATGGGGAAAATGAGGGTTCTGTCTTATGCACAGAAGATGCATATTTTTGGCGGGATATTAAAATGACTGCTGCTGAAACGGATAAGGCAAATACAAAGTGGGAGAATTATTTTGACTAAATAGCTGAGCCGGAAATTCCAACACCGATTGAAACAGGATATTTGCTATGCAAATATAGTTTCAATTGTGTTGGAATTTCTTGCTTTCATTTTAGTTCAAGAGGACACTTCCTGTGTTCTCTCTAGATGATAACTTCTCCTGCTGTGCTAATTAGTTATTTTCCTTTGATGCAAGTAAGGCTTTTAATCGAGCGATTTCACTATCTCTTTGTGATAATGCCTCATCCTTTTCCTGAACTACCTTTTTTAGCCGCTCAATTTCCTGTTCCTTGACTTCGTTCATGCTATCTACGTATTCTTCCACCGTACCCTCTGATAACAACATAGGCTCTACCTCCGCTCGGTTTCGAATCAGAAACGAGCGCAAATGGTCTGCGTCAATACAATAGTCAACTGCTTTGTGTATTGCCTTTGCCAAGTCTCCGATTTCGTTATAATTTTCCCGTATTTTTGAGATTAGTATAACATAATCTTTTAGCGTTTTGCAACCATTTAATACATTTTCGTTCATACCATTGTTGATGTTCAATACTTTTACAAAAAGTTCAAGACACGGCTCAACTTCTTGATTTTCAAAAGCGTCAGAGAGTTTTAAAATTTCAACTTCCGGACGTTTTTCCATACCATTGTATAAAACGATACAGGCAGGTGTTGGGATTTTTACCAATCCATATTTTAAGATGTTTTCATTTCGCTGTTCGAGAATTACTTCATATTCTCTGGCTAGGTACAAAAGGCTCCGTAGTGGATAATTCAAGCAGACGGTGCTGCTGTGTTCAATTAAACACATTTCGTTGGTGTTAATAAGAAAAGCTACGTCATTTTTCATCTGAAGAAATAAAGCATTGTCTAAAGTAATAATTTCTAAATCATCTGGATTCTCGTAATGAGACATGTTCAGAGCATTGTATAAACTCAATAATTCTTTTTTCTCGTTAAATATTCGGCAAAATACGCTGTCTTTGTAAGTGCGTACGCCGGGGCTGTGTAAATTGTAAGAATGCTTTTTGGATGACTGTAAATTTTTCTCAATGTTCTTTTGCGTGTTCTCCATCCTATCGTCTCCCTCCACTGGCAGACAGGAGAAGCATCATTATGATTGGTATTATATAACACATGTAAGTATGTGCCAAGAGTTTTTAACTATTTGGCGAAATTTAATTGAAAATTCAACAACAAAGTGATAGCATTCTAAAAATTTGTACTCTACAATATAAGTAGGAGGTGTGAAGGTTGGAAATTGGTTCAATTATTATGAAAAAAAGGAAAGAACTTGGTATCACGCAGCAAGTATTGGCAAAAAAATTGCATGTGTCAAATCAGGCGGTATCAAAATGGGAAAATGGGATGACATGTCCTGAAATTAGTTTGTTACCTGCAATTGCAAAGGTATTTGGGATGAGTGTGGATTCTCTTCTTGGATATCAGTCTCCAATATTGAGCGATTATGAAAAACGATATCAGGAGAAAGGGTATTATTGGGGAATAAAGCCGAATGACTTATGCTATGAAATTTTAAAATTAAAGCCGCCAATAAAGCCGTTAAAGGTTCTTGATGTAGGGTGCGGGGAAGGAAAAGATGCTGTTTTTTTAGCACGAAATGGATACCATGTATCTGCTTTTGATTTGGCAGAGACAGGAGTTGAAAAGGGAAGGGCGTTAGCTTCACAGCATGGTGTTTATGTAGATTTTTTTACAGCAAATATTGAGGATATGCAGCTTTGCGAAGATTATGATATTGTTTTATGTAGTGGAGTGTTTCATTTTTTGAAACCGGAGAAAAGGAAAGATGTTGTAAATGAGTTGAAGCAACATACCAAGCCGGATGGAATTCATGTTATGAATGTATTTGTGGATAAACCATTTGTTGAAATTTTACCAGGGAAGGAAAAAAATCGTTTTCGATGGAAATCAGGACAAATTTTTACCTTGTATCATGATTGGTATTTCCACAAAATTGAAGAAGTTGTATTTGATTGTAACAGCGGCGGTGTGCCACACCAGCATTGTATGGATATTATGATTGCTCGAAATAAAAGTAAGGAGTCATAATTATTATTAAAAAATCTCCGCCCTGCTGGCTTAGCCAGTAAGGCGGGGGATATCCTGCCAAGAACATAATTATATGCAGTTAAATTCGTTTGTTCCACTTTTTTCATTTTGCCAGAGACTTTGAGTGTTTCGTAGCAAAGTTTCTTTTTCTTGGCAAAAGAGGCGGCTTTGGCGGAAGGGTATGTGTGAATTACTTTTACTTTTTTGTATGATTTAACATCACCCTTTAATGCTGTTAAGCGGCCGCAGACATAAAGATGTTCAACTGATGTGCTGCCAGGAAAATAAAAGGAAGTCAGGGCACTGTCGACAAACATTTTTTTGACTGTACGGGTGCCGAATGGATAAATGCCGGTGGAAGTTTCACATTCGTTTATTTCATAAAAATCAACGTTAAATAATGAGACCGATGCAAGCGGAGACACACCGCTGAACGCATAAGGACCAATTCGCATATTATTTAAATCCAGATCCTGCAAATGGTCACAGTCTGCAAACGCATACTGTTGAATGTGCAGTCTTTCTGTATGATTAAAATCAATCCGGGATAAGGAAGAGCAACCGGCAAAGGCGTAACTTCCAATTGTGGTAATTGTTTTTGGTAAAATAAGATGGCGGAGTGCTGCCTCCTTTTTTTGTATAAGTTTAATTGTTCCTTTGAGTTATACAAATATTACGAATGAGAATTAAAAAAAGTTGCAAAAATTAAAAGCTCACCATAAATCATGAATTTTGTCATAAAATATTTAAGCGCTTACTTGACCAATATCCGCTGAATATTGTATCATAAAGCAGAAAATGCAAAGAAGGGATGAAAATGATGCCACAGGAAGAGAAAAAGCACAAGAGACGGGTACATTACAGTGGAAAATATCCGAAGAAATTTGAGGAAAAATATAAGGAACACCAGCCGGAGAAGTATCAGGATATGATTGAGCATGTGATTCGCAAGGGAAATACACCGGCAGGGATGCATCTTTCGATTATGGTACAGGAAATTCTGGATTTTCTGCAGATTCAGCCGGGGCAGATTGGATTTGATGCGACGCTTGGCTATGGCGGGCACACAAAAGCAATGCTTGCCTGTTTAGAGGGCAGAGGACATATCTATGCGACAGATGTGGATCCGGAAGAATCAGTTAAGACGAAGAAACGCCTTTTGGAGCAGGGATACGGCGAAGAAATTCTCACAATAAAACTGCAGAATTTCTGTACGATTGACGAAATCGCAAAGGAGGCAGGCGGATTTGATTTTGTGCTTGCCGATTTGGGTGTTTCTTCCATGCAGATTGATAATCCGGAGCGTGGATTTTCCTTTAAAGTAGAAGGTCCTCTTGATTTGAGGTTAAACCAAAAGGAAGGAATCAGTGCCGCAGAGCGGCTTGACACGATTACCAAAGAGGAGCTTGCCGGGATGCTGTATGAAAACTCAGATGAACCTTACAGTGAGGAGTTGGCAAAGGCCATTACCGATGAAATCCGCAGAGGAAACCGGATGGACACGACGAAGAAACTGCGTGATGTCATTGAAAAGACGTTAATGTTTCTTCCGGAAAAGGAGCGCAAAGATACCGTCAAAAAAACGTGTCAGCGGGTCTTTCAGGCGCTGCGCATTGATGTAAATAATGAATTTGAAGTATTGTATGAATTTATGGAAAAATTACCGGAATGCATAAAACCCGGCGGAAGGGCAGCAATTCTTACCTTCCACTCCGGCGAAGACCGTCTAGTAAAAAAGGCGCTAAAGTCCGGCTACAAAGCTGGTATTTACAGCGATTATGCAAAAGATGTGATACGCCCTTCAGCGAAAGAATGTGCACAAAATGGGCGGGCACGTTCTACGAAGATGCGGTGGGCGATTAAGAAGTAACCGAAAAAAACGACAAAGAAAGGAAGTACTATGACATTTGCAATTCTTTTCGTATCAATTGTGATTCTGGCGTGTTTAGTAGGGAACCGAATATCGAACCGCATTGGTGTTCCGATGCTTTTGATTTTTATTGTGCTTGGTATGTTTTTCGGCTCGGATGGTGTCATTCGGATTTCGTTTGAAAACTTTGAACTGGCAGAACAAATCTGCTCCATTGCCCTGATTTTTATTATGTTTTATGGTGGTTTTGGAACAAAATGGAGCGCTGCAAAACCAATTGCTCTGCGCGCGGTTATTTTATCGACTGCCGGTGTTGTTCTTACGGCGGGGCTGACGGCATTGTTTTGTTACTATGCACTTCACATCGGACTGCTTGAGAGTCTTTTGATTGGCTCGCTGATAAGCTCGACCGATGCGGCGTCGGTGTTTTCGATTCTGCGTTCTAAACGGTTGAACTTAAAGTACCGGACTGCCTCTCTTTTAGAGGTGGAAAGTGGTAGTAATGACCCATGCTCCTATATGCTTACTACGATTATGCTTGGTTTGATTAGTGGTGGCAAAATCAGTGCGGGAGCCATTACCTATACGGTGTTTGCGCAGATTATTTATGGTGTGGCAATCGGTGCCTTGATGGCGGGAATTACGATTTTTGTTTTGAAAAAATTTCAGGTTACGACAGAAGGCTTTGATACCATTTTAGTATTTGCCTTCGTGCTTTTGGCGTATGCGGTTCCTTCCGCAGTTGGCGGCAATGGATACCTAAGTGCGTATTTGTTTGGTATTGTACTGGGAAATGCGGATTTGGACAATAAAAAGTCGCTGGTACATTTCTTTGACGGTGTGACCGGATTGATGCAGATGTTAGTCTTTTTCCTTGTTGGGCTGTTGGCATTTCCATCGTCATTGCCGGCGGTTGTCTTTCCGTCACTGATGATTGCGTTGTTTTTGACGTTTGTTGCCAGACCTGCGGTTGTGTGTTTGCTGTTAACGCCTTTCCGAAGTAAATGGCGGCAGCAGATATTAGTTTCGTGGGCGGGGCTTCGCGGGGCGGCGTCCATTGTGTTTGCGATAATGGCAAGGAGCAGCGGCACGTTGTTTGAACACGACATTTTTCACATGATATTTTTCATCGTGCTTTTTTCCATTCTTTTGCAAGGAACACTGCTTCCGTATGTGGCGAAAATGCTCCATATGATTGATGATAAAGAAGACGTATTAAAGACCTTTACCGACTACACCGAAGAAGTGCCGGTTCAATTTATCCAGTTTACGGTTGAAGAAAATCATCCGTGGGCAGGCAGTAAGATTAAAGATATTTTGCTGCCGCCGGAAACACTTCTCGTTCAGATTCAGCGGGATGAAAAAGATGTGACGCCAAACGGAGACACCGTGCTTGTGCCGGGCGACACATTGATTCTCAGTGCAAAGGCACCGAGTGATGTGGATGGTGTGCGGCTAATTGAAATTGAGTTAGACGGCAGTCACAAATGGGTAGGCAAAAGTTTATCGCGGATTCATCTCGGAAAAGGAAAGTTAGTCGTGATGATTCAGCGGGGGGAAGAATTGATTATTCCAAATGGAAACACGGTGTTTGCACCGGGTGATACAATTGTGATAAAGGAGCGATAGGAATGAAAAAAATAGCAAAGCAGATGTCAGAGTCCATCGAGTTAGGAATCGTGTTAGCGGCATCCGGTGGATTTATGGATGCGTATTCGTACATCATGCGCGACCATGTATTTGCAAATGCACAGACGGGAAATATGCTGTTGCTTGGCGTAAGCATATCCGAGAGAAACTGGCCGGAGGTTGTGCGGTATCTGTTTCCGGTACTTGCATTTGCGGCAGGAATTATGCTTGCGGATTTGGTGCGTTTTCGGATGGATGAGAAAAGAAGACTTCATTGGCGGCAGATTTCTGTCTTGTTAGAGGCAATTGTCCTTGCCGGCGTGTGCTTTATTCCGGTTTCTCTTAATCTCTTAGCAAACAGCTTAACGTCACTTGCCTGCGGAATTCAGGTAGAGAGTTTCCGTAAGATTCACGGAAACGGAATTGCGACCACGATGTGTATCGGAAATCTTCGCAGCGGTACACAGAATTTGTGCGATTATATACATACGAAAGAAAAGAAATGCCTGTCAAAAAGCATCCTTTATTATGGTGTGATTTTGTGCTTTATTATTGGTGCCGTACTTGGGAATGTATGCATTTTTTATATGAAGGAAAAGGCAATTTTAGTGTGTGCATTCTTTTTGCTTGCCGCTTTTATTATGATGTTTATTGACAGGGAGAAGGAAGAACATGAAAGCCGTTCGTAGAGGATTTATCAAGTCCATTTCGATTTTGTGCAGTTACTTGTTTGTCGGAATGGTGTATGGAATGGGAGTGCTTGGATGAGATTTGATGAATTTATTATGGAGCGGATGGGGTATCCATGGGGAGAAAATGAACCGGATAAACAGACGAGGCGTCAGGCATTTTTAGTATTCCGCCAGCGAACCGGCCGTGTGGATTTCGCCTCTCTTCCTACGATGCACCGCTGGTTTGGAATTAATGGGTATCACAAACCGAGCCGGTACAACATTTTCCAAATGGCATTTGCCATGGGGCTTGACAGGGAGGAGACGAAGCAGTATTTGATGGTGGGAATCGGTGAACCGTCTTTTTATGTCAATGATTATCAGGAAATGATTTATCTTTACGGCATTGACCATAAGAAATCGATGGAGCAGTGCGAGAAAATGATTGCTTTCTATGAGGAAAATTTAGAAGACAATGTGGTGATTTCCCACACACGGAGTACGAGAGAGCTGATGAATGCGTATGAGGGAACGATTGATTTTTCCACGGAGGAATTTCTGTGGTGGATGGGAGGACGTGTCGACTGGTTCAAAGGGTACAGCCAGACGGCACTTAATTATGTGAAACAATACAGAGACAGTATTCTTTCGTGGGTGAGAGATGAAGAGAAAAAACGCTTAGATGAACTTCTCGATGAAGTGAATTTCCCTGCATGGCAGCAAAAGCACGGAAAACGCAGGGAAACTCCGCGCAAACAAATTGACCGTTTTTTACATAAAAACCGGTATGCGCGCCAGTACACGGTGGCACAGCATATGCAGGAGGTTATCTGGGAACTTGCAAAGTCGGTTTATGCGACAAAACCGTCCAATGCAAAGTTTTTGTCAGAGGTCTTTGGAGACAGTTCACGTTATGCGAAGCGCTATTCGGATTTGTTTCGTGGTCCGATTCAGAAGGAACAGTTAATTCATGCGGCACAGGCGAAAAGACAGTTAAAGCACTTGCCTGGCGGTGCACAGGTTCCGGAGTGGATTTTAAAATTTATTGCTGAAAATATCCATACAGAGGAGGCGTGCCGGGATGTAAAGACTGCGCGTGCCTGTTTAGAGACATGGAGT
Source organism: Clostridium sp. AF36-4 (assembly GCF_003435975.1). Taxonomy (NCBI): domain Bacteria; kingdom Bacillati; phylum Bacillota; class Clostridia; order Eubacteriales; family Clostridiaceae; genus Clostridium; species Clostridium sp. AF36-4. Next base: position 48,110 of record NZ_QTVH01000014.1, read on the forward strand.
GCCGATAAAAAACAGCGGTGCCCGCAGATTCAGCGGGAAGACTTGCTGCCGTTAATTTATACGGTTTGTTTACAGCGTGCTCCTGCCGGTGAGGCAAAGGAAATGTTTTTGCGCCTTTCCGAGGCGACACTGACCGCATGCAATATGAGCAAACTGAATCCGGAATTTGAAATGGATGCTATCTTACTTTCTTATATCGAAAAAGAAGAAGTGTATTGGTATGGGGATATCTGTGAGGAAATGGGACTTTAAGAAAATATGAATAATCGAAGTGACAGTTGTTGCAAAATCAGCGGCAGCTGTCTTTTTTGCATTTTCTATATTTTAAATTTACCAATAGGAAAATTTTACCGTCTACGTCGATAGAACCGTTAGTTACGACACAACACCCGATTTTTCGCCATAAGGTGATAAAATAGTGGTGGATTTTTATACCTTTTTAGAAATCCTAAATATTTTGAAAAAAAGTTGGTAAGGGGATTTTGTATACTATGGGAATATAGAAAAGGGGTGGAAAAAGCGTTTCGAGGAGAATATCATGTTTTACTTTTACAGTGAGGGGAAAAAGCTTCGATTACCCATCAAGCAGATTATTTATGCGGAAATACTGAACCATGATTTGTATATCACTACCAATGGATGGGGAACTGTTCATAGCCGCATGACATTAGCTGCATTTTTGGAGAAGATGCCGGATAACTTTATTCGAATTCATCACAGTTATGTGATTAATACAGACTACCTTATGGGAGTTGGGTATCGGGAGTGTACCGTCGCAGGAAATGTGGTGCTTCCTGTGGCGAGAGGAATGCAGAAAACGATTGAGAAGTATTTTGTGTAGAAAGGAGAGATTGGTATGAAAAAATTACGAAAAATGTTGATTGCAAGTCTTGGAGCAATGCTTCTTTTTGTTGCTTTTGTTAGTGTTGACAAAACTGAGGTACAGGCTGCAACAAAAGAGGAAGGCGTATCTTGGGCTATGTCACAGATTGGGAAAGGCTTAGATTATGATGGTGTTAAGGGAAACCAGTGTGTGGATTTAATTAAGTACTATTATGCACATTATGGGGTTGCCGGATATGCAAGAGGCAATGCTATTCAATATACATCGAATAGTCTTCCGCCCGGATGGACAAGAGTATATTCAAATTACCAGCCGGGTGATATTGCGGTGTTTAAGGCAAAGAATGGCTGCTCGGTTTGTACTACCGGTGAAAATGGGCATGTAGGAATTATTACCTCAATTGACTCGGTTGGATTTAATGCAGTGAATCAAAATTATGCAGGTAGATCTTATTGTACACAAAATTGGTTTCATGTAAGGTGTCTGGCATGTGCAATTCGACCAAACTTTACATCAGACACAACGCCCCCAACCATCAGCAATGTCCGAATCACGGATGTCAATGCGGATGGCTATACCGTAGTCTGCAACGTATCAGATAATGTAGGCATTTCCAAGGTGGAATTTCCTTCCTGGAACACTGACAAACACCGAGGCGAGGATGCAAACTGGATTCAGGGCAGTGTATCCGGAAATACGGCATCTGCAAGAATCTCACTTTCCTCTCTCAAATCCGGAGCGGTGCAGGGAAACTATGTGACACATATTTATGCATGGGATTCATCCGGAAATAAAAGTGGTGTGCCAACATCGATTGTTTATATTGACCGCACGGCACCGACATTGACGGATATCAAAGTGGTAGAAAAAGATTCCAAAGGCTACACCGTAGAATGTAAGGCAAGCGATGCGAGTGGGGTGGACCGCGTACAGTTTCCGACGTGGACTGTGAAAAACGATCAGGATGACATTGCCAAAGACTGGTGGACCAATCAAGCAGTAAGAGGTACGCGTGTTTCCGGTGATACTTACCGGTTCCGGGTAAACATTTCAGAACACAATAACGAAGTAGGAAGTTATGTTACGCATATTTACGTTTATGATAAATACGGAAATTACAGTTGCGGCAGAAGTGGCTGTGTAGTTCCATTAGGTCTGTTTCCGCAGAAGATAGTAAAGTATGGAAATTCTTTGTTGTCTTTGTATAACGAGAATTATTCGTGGGATGAAATGAAAACGCTGTCCGGCAAACTGCAAAGTAAACTTGCTGAAGTGGAAGATGCACAAAAACAGCAGGTAATTACTAATTTAGTATCCGACCAGATAAGACAGTATTATTACATCGGCGGAAGTCAGGCGGGAAAAGGACAGCCGTGGAAATGGCAGAGTGGTTCAAGCGTTACATATACCAATTGGGATGCTGCACAGCCGGATTGCGCCGGTAACAGTGAATTTTATATGGCGGCAATCCGTGGACATGGACGCTGGAATGACATGCCGTCCTCGTACATTTATTCCGGTTTTATTTTGGAAACGCCACTGAATCTTAAACCGGCGGCTGAGATTACGTATGGAAACAAAGTTTACCGTTTTTACACGGCGGGAATTCCTTATGCACTGGCAGAACGTTATTGCAAGGAACTTGGTGGAAATCTGGTGAAAATCGAATCAGAAGAAAAAAATAATGTGATTGCTCAAAAAGTAAAAGAATTAAATAAAACCTTTTACATTGGTGCTAGCGATGAGAAGGCAGAAGGAAAATTTGTCTGGCGTGACGGTTCCGCCGTAACATACACCAACTGGTCGCAAAATGAGCCAAATAATACGGCTGACTGCGGGGGAGAAAACTACGTACAAATGTATGCAAATGGTAAATGGAACGATTATACAGGGCAGAGTGTAGACGTTGGATTTATCGGTGAATTTGACAAGATGCCAACGGCGACAAGCACACCGGCTCCAACCAATACGCCGAACGCCACGCAAAAGCCGCAGGCGACCAACCGTCCGCAGTCTACGAAGAAACCGCAGGCCACTAAAAAGCCATCATCACAGACCGATGACTCCGATTACAACTGGAGCAGCAGTGATACTTCAAGTGATAATGTGACGGTTAAGAAAGTGACCGGCGTTAAGGTCAAAAAGGCAGCGAAAAAGAGTCTTGTCGTAACTTGGCGGTGGTTTGTTTCACAGGATGGATTTGAGGTGCAGTATGCATTAAACAAATCGTTTACCAAAAAGAAGAAAACAAAACGATATGACCTTTATGCAGAAAGAGTTAAATTGAGAGGATTAAAACGGAAAAAGACGTATTATGTTCGTGTCAGAGCATTTAAAAAAGTTGGCACAAAGAAAGTATACGGCAAATGGAGTATTACGAAAAAATGTAAAGTGAAATGATGAATGGAGGAAGAAAGATGAAAAGATATTTTGGAATTCAGGTTGCGCTATTATGCCTGGTAGCAATTATATGTGGTGTGAATAGCAGTCATGTTTCTGCAAAAATGAGCAATCGTACCGTTCATAAAAAGTACATGACTACCCTGCTTAAATTGAACAAGCAGTTGACGAAAAATGGCTATATAAATGCACAAGGGCCAATCTATTTTTGCTATATTGATTTTGACCATGATGGAATTGATGAATGTATGGTAAATGGTTGGTCAATGGCAAAGGATTGGAATGGTGGAACAGATACTGCTTTGTATGCCTGCGTAAACGGAAAAGTTAAATGCATCGTTAAAGTATTCAATAGTTGGCAGAGAGGAACAGAGTATTATTACAACACGAAAAAAAGTGTAATTACGATGTACTCTGGAACTTTTACTGATGGCAGGGAAATTGTTTACAAATATAAGAAGGGTAAGAAAAAGAAAATAGCGACATTAGATAAAAGTACAATGGATGGTTTCTTTATTAATGGCAAAAAGGTAAGTGAGTCAAAATTTGAAAAAAAGCGAAACAAACTGGTAGGAAATATTTATGAGATGAGCTATAAATTCAAAAAAGTAACGAAGAAGAATTTGAAGAAAGCAATTTAGGAAACATCGAAAATTAAGTTATAGAATATTAAGGAGACTGGTTTATGAAAACAAAAATTATACGACAATTTATAGCTCTTTTTCTTGTGGTTGTTTTAGAAACTGAGAGTTTTTTATGCAATAATATTATGGTGCAGGCACAAACAAACGATGTTCCATTTAAATTAGAAAATACAACCTATGGAATTAAAAATAGCAATATAAAAGCCATAAAATTAACTGTAACTTCCGATAATACGGAAGAAATTTTAGATTGGGTTTGTCAAGAATTGACTTTTTTGCAGGAAAACCTTGAGAATAATAGAAAAAGAATTTATGTAATTGGAGTAAATGGTTTGTTGTGTTCCTATGAAACAACTCATGAGTTTAATAAGAATAATGTACAGAGGATCGGATCATATTACGACTCAGATGATTCAGATGTTTTTTATGCAATTACGAATCCAGAAACAAATAAGAAGGATTTGATTAATGTTACAAAAGGTGAATTGTATGAGCTTGCTGCATCTTCTATTAGAGGCATAACAGTTACTAAGGAAAATGCAAATGCATTTACTTCTGAAAAGAATAAAAAAATACTGGGGTTTATCGTATATGATGAAAATGGCGGAAAGATATTAAATTGCGAAGCAGGTAAAATTATTGATTTGAAAGATCAAGACTCTCCTTCGGTTTACTGTGATAAGGCAACAGAAACATATGTGGTTGAGGATGAGAATGAATTGTATTTATGCTCTAATAAAAAGACGATTCGTCATTTAGAAAGTGAAGATGGAGGCGGTGTTCAGTTAGTGTATTCGCCAAATAATGATGGGGGACGTGATTGGGCTTGTTATGATGGTTGGTGGGCTGTTCTTTTTTATGGAAAAGGAATTAAAGGAAAGAAAATAGCATGGTTGAATGCAAAAGATGGTTCTTTAAATTATACTTTATCCGCAGTGGATACGGAAAAAGAATGGGGAAATTATTATATAGCGAGTATAACAGAAAGTGGAATTTATGTGGGGGAGCATGTTCACGATAATGATAATAATACACTAGAAGAAAATTTATATTATGTGAATGAAAAGGGAAAAACAAAACTTCCTTATAAATCTGTTTCAGATGTTGTTAAGTTAAAAGATGGAATAGCTTTTTGGGGATGTGAAAGTGGTGGAACACAAGAGAAGAGATATGTTCTTGAAAAAGAAAAGCAGAAATATAAGACTGATATATATAGACTTTATTTTTGGAAGGGGAATTATGGTATTGTAAGTAAAAATGTTATGGGTGATGGTCCTTATTATTTAGTCGATGCAATGGGGAATGAAATTAAAAAGTTGGAAGATGAATGGATTCCTTACGTTTCTTTGTCTGATAATAGAGAGCATTTTGATATTGTATGCGACAGATTTTTAGAGACAGGAGGTATTGTATATGATATTAAAAAAGATAAGATATGGGATTGTTTGGAAGTAAAAAAAGCAGGAGATAGTTATCTCGGTTATGGAAAGAAGACAAATAGAAATCTCGAAATAATTAATTTAGATACAGAGAAAAAGCTAACAGGCAATGTTCGCAATGTTTATGAAAAAGATGATATAGCGGTTATATTGTGTAGTGATGGATCTGATTATTTTATAATAAATACTGACATGGACATTATAGCGGAAGATGTTTATGATTTTGCAAAAACAGGGGTGTATACAACAGAAGATGGTATATATAATATTAAGGGCGAGAGATTGCTTGATGAAAGTGTATGCGGATATTCGTGTTGGTCGTGGAATGCTTCGGTATATGAAACAGGAATATTTGTTGTTAGGAAAAAGAAGGATGACGATTACGTTTATAATGACAGTGATTATGTTTATAACTATTGCTCACAAAACGGAGATATTATTTTAGATGAGTGGATGGATTATGTTGATTTTGACAGCAAAATAGGAAAAGTTTTGGTTGGCAATCAAGCTGCTGTAGTAAGCAGAAGTGGTTTAGAACTCATTTCAGCACAGGTAAATGGGCATTCAGAGTCAGGAATGTATTATAGTTATGCAAATAAAGCAAGAGTTGGTGCTACTGTTGCAATTTTTCAAACTACGGAAAATGAGTATTACATCTATAATTTAGAACCATTGTTAAAAAAGATTGACAGTGGAGAAGTTTCAGAAAATCAATTGCAGCATGACGTTGACATGACAAATGCATATAAGGAGTTAAAGGATAATGCCTTTAAATACGAGGATGTAAAATTAAATGGATTGAAAACCAGTTTTACATTACCGGATTCTATACCAGTTATTGGTGGCGGAGAGGTTGCTTTAGATTTTGGCATGGTTCCTGTAAAAATGGAAATGTCAGGAGACATGATTCGGGCTGGGATTGGTGTAGATTTAAAAAATAGTGACACCAGTTTGTTTGATTTAGAACAGGAAGAGTGGAATACATTTAAAAAGGCAGTTGAAAAACATGACCAATCTATAAAAAATGGTTCATCTCTATTGAAATTGGCTGAAAAAAAAGGGTATGCTTCTATGCCAGCAAGGAAGAATATAAAAGCATCAGTTTATGGATTTGTTGAAGGTGTTATGAATGAGGATCATCAAAAGATGAAATCTGTTTCAGGACAAATTAATGTACAGCTTAGTTTTAAAACAGAAAAAAAATGGCAGGTTGCAGTGGTGGAAATTCCAGTTGTAATTTCTGCTGAATTAGAACTTAGTTCTGCTCAGAAAATCAATCTTGGACTTGACTTTTCAAATGATACGGTGTCTGTGTATTCAAATGGTACATGGGATATTGTTCTGCCTAAAGTAACATTATCTGGTGGTGTTGGTGTTGCGTATATTTGTGATGTCTCGTGCTATGGTTCGTTTTCTAACACTGTTTCTTTGGAATCAGATAGTAGAAATGAGGAGGATCAAGTTGTAGTCCGAGATTATGTTGAAGGGGAGGCTGGCGTAAGCGCGTCACTTTTGGGCAATATTTATCGTAAACCGCTTTGGAAAAGTGGTAAGAAAATTGTATATAGCAGTGATGGTAAAGAGATGACATCCAGAATCACTAAAGAATCAACGAAAATAAGAGAGTGTGATTTTGTAAAGCAGAAGACCTCTTCAGGTGATATATGGGATGGTGTGTTAAAGAAAGAAACTGAGAATAAGTATGCTGGAGTATTAGAGGAAAATGCGTATGAGGATTCAAACCCTAAAATTGTTGCGACAGATAATGGAACGAAATTGATGCTTTTTAATTCGTTGGATGCTTCGCGTACAGTAGGTAATCAATCAGTATTAATGTATTCCTTATATGATAAAAATAGTGATTCATGGATGCAACCTAAAATTGTTGATGACGATCATACAGCAGATTATTATTTTGATGCGGTTGTCTGTGGAAAAGATATTTATATTGCATGGACAAATTCTTCAAAAGAGGAAAAATCGGATTCGTCAATTTCTGAAATTGCAAAAAAATGTGAAATAGCAGTTACAAAATTTGATACGGATAAAAATGAATTTAGTTCAACAACAGTATTGACAGAAAATAATTATGCAGATGTGAAACCTTCGTTAGCTGTTGATGGAAATACTGTGTATGCTGCATGGTTGACAAATTCAGAAGGAGATCTTATAAATTTATCTGGAAAAAATGGCGTACATTATGCAACGTGTTTAAATGATGTTTGGCAAGAAGAAAGTGTGTTGATTGAAAGCAACTCGTTAGTGATTATATCGGCACAAATAGGAAAAGTGTCAGATGAAATTTGCCTTGCTTACATAACGGATAAAGACGGAAATGCTGAAACAGGAACCGATGGTATTTTGAATCTGTTAAATATACAAGGAGGTGAAAGTACGGTAGTAGACAAGGATAGTGATAATATATCAAATGTTTCGTTTGTAAACATTGAAGGGAAAAATGTTATTGCTTATTCATCTTCGAAAGGATATGGGTACACGGATACGGATAATTATATCTCGTTGTTCGAGGATACCACTGGATATACAGATTTTCAAATTGTATCAGGAGGAGAAAAGAAATTAGTAATAGCTAAAAAATCAGTTCAAACAGGAACGCATTTATATGCAGCTATCCTAAAAGATGGTAAAATGTCAACTCCCGTCCCTATAACAGAACAAACCGGATATGTTGGAGCTGTTAGTGGGATAGGCACTGATAACGGGTATTATTTTGTTTATGTGAAAAAGAAGTGTGATATTTCGAAAGATAATATTGAGGTAATGAGTAAAATTTGCGGCGTCCGATTTAATGCATATACGAAAACAGAAGTAGAGTTTCAAGACAATGAGGATATAATGGCTTCTCCAGGTGAGAAGACGGAGATAATGGTAGCATTAAGAAACAAGGGACTCAATGCAATTCAATCAGGAAAAGTTCAAATTCTGCTTGATGGTGAAATGATAGGGGAAAAGGAAATTGCAAATATAATAAATAGCGGAGATGAAGCAAATCTTCCTGTGACTGTCAAGTATCCAAAACAAATTGAAAAAGGAGGTAAATTAGAATGTAAATATATTAATCAATTAAATAATTCAGAAAGTTCTGCTGGAGAGCTGAAGATTGGACAATCGGAACTCGAATTATCAGCCATAAAAAAGAATAATTACGTTGTAATATATGTAAAAAATAATTCAGCATTTAAAACAAATGCTAAAATGGATATTTATGAGAATAACAGTGATGGGAAAAAACTGTATAGCATTGATATAGATAACATTACTGCTGGTGAAATAAAGCGAATTGTAATTTCAAAATCTAAATTTGAAAAGCAATTAGTAGAGGATGATAGTAACCTATACATTGCAGTGAAAGGTGATGATAATGAAAAATATTTGTCAGATAATTATGTTTTTGTACCGTTATATTATGAGTCACGAAATAATGACACGGACGATGATGATAAGATAGATGATGATTATTATGATGACAGTAAGAGCAATACTTCCAATACAAAAAAAGATAATGTTGTGGACAATAATGTAACTAATAACAAAACTAGTAGTTTTAATGCAACTAATAAATCATCCGTCAAAAGAATAAACAAAAGTGTAGGGAAGGTTAAAGGTATTAAAATAAAGAAATATAAATTGCAAAAAAGTAAGGTGTCAGTGAAGGTGTCTTGGAAAAAAAATAGTAAAGTGTCAGGATATCAGTTGCAGTACGCTGAAAATAAATTATTTAAGAAAAAAAGAAAAACAAAGAGCTGTAGTGCAAAAAAACATTCGATTATAATAAAGGGATTAAAGAAAGGGAAAAAATATTATATTCGTATTCGTGCTTACAAAAATACTAAGAAAAAGAAAGTATATGGTAAGTGGTCGGCAAAGAAAGTTGTAATTAAAAAATAGTTTTAAGGAGGCAAGAGATATGAGTGTATGTGGAGACTGCGTTGAATATGACCGCGAAAATTCAGTATATGGATGGTGCAAAAGATATAATAATTCAAAAGTTTATGAAAATGATTCGGCATGCTTATATTTTGAAGAGACTCGTTCGTCGTCTGGTACGGGATGCTTTTTGACAACTGCATGTTGTGAATATAAAGGGCTTCCGGATGATTGCCATGAACTTACAATCATGAGAAAGTTTCGTGACGAATATTTAAAGAGCAAACAATATGGAAAAGAAATGATTGATGCTTATTATGAGCGAGCCCCTAAAATTGTGGAGCGGATTAATCAATCAGATAGGAAAAATGAAATGCTTGACTATATTTATAAAGAAATTTGCCGGTTGGTAGAATTGTATGAACAGAATAAATGCAGTGATATAGCTGCACGGTACTTGCAAATGATGTATAAAGTTGATTTGGTTTCAATGGGAGAAATGAGATAAGTGGAGGATAACAAATGAAATTTTTAAATAATATTATAAGTAATGTAAGTAATGCGATTGGAATTGAAATTGAAGATGATTTTACAAAAATGATTCGTGCAAGAGATAATGGCGAACAATGGGCGCAAGATATGTTAGATAGTATGTTTCAGCGAAATGAGCCGGATATATATGAGCGCATTGCTGAGGCACGACGAAAAATATATGCTAAAGATGCAGAAAGTGGCAATCCAAAGGCGATGTATTATTACGGAATATCTGCACTTGATTTTAATACATTTATGCGTATGTTAGAACCATTGGCTAATAGAGGTAACATAGATGCAATGACATCAATAGCACGTGAGTATAGTATTGGATTATTGACGGAAGCAAATGCAGAACAGAGTTTTAAATGGTATCTTAAGGCAGCACAATCAGGAGACGTTTTTGCACAAAATCAAGTAGCACTTGCTTACACTTGCAACAATGGCTGCGGTGGGATTGATTATAATAAAGCATATGAATGGTATCATGCGGCAGCAGAACAGCAGAGTGCCAGCGGTTATTGCGGAATGGGAAAATGTTATGAATATTGGCAAACGCAACTTTCTTTTACAAGTAATGGTCAAGACATAAATGAGAAATTGCTTGATTATGATGGAAAAAGAGTTCATTGCTATGAGGAAGCACGAAAGTATTTAAGCAGTCAAGATGAAGAAATAGAAACTTTGTATGGATTAGGTACAAGTTATCGTTCTGCAGGAGAACATGTAGTTAATGAATCAGCATCTATACAAATGAAAAAATTGGCGATTTTTTATTTCTATGCAGCATATGATTGTGGGCATCCACATGCGCTGAAATATGCACGTGAAATCGCCGAAAACAACAAGATTTATGTTGATTTTAATAACATGATGGGATGGGCAAGAAGTGAAGGAATTATAGAGTAAAACCAAAGAGGTTATTGGAATTAAAATAATATATATAAATGATTTTGTAAGGCAAGGAGAGTGAAATTATATGAAGAAAACAAAATTAGTTATTTTTGTTCTGGCAAGTTTATTTATGACAACAGCATTTGGTGTGCTTGCTGTTCCGTCACATGATGTGAAGGCGAAGGCAAAATATCAATATTATGAAACGACATTAAATCCGAGTGAATATGTCTATTATTATGACAGTAGTAAAAAGAACAAGCAGGGAATTGCTTATGATGCGTCCATAAAAGGAAATAAACTTAAGATATCAGGAGCACTTACAAAAGGAAGTCGCTTAAATGATACATCGAAAAAAGTAAAATTTATGGGAGAAAAAACCCGAAAGTTTAAAATAACGAAATGCACCAAATATTACATTGCAGGTGGGGAAGATCCTATGCAGAGAATATCGAAAGCAAAATGTGCAAGATATTTAAGAAAAGGAAGTAAAGGACTGCTAAGTTTTGGAATTACATTAAAAGTTCGTGCGGGAAAAGTTGTGGAGGCTCGTTTAGTCAGCTGATAGAAATAACCAGCGTTAAAATTTAATGAAAGGAAAAATATGTGGTGATTTTTACGATTTACATTTGACAAAGGTCACTTCATAGCAGTGGTGAAAAATGGATGGATTAATTTGGGCTGTAATCGCTTTTGTTGTAATATGTACCCTATCTGCACAAGGACTGTTGGGGAATGTTATAGGTGCAATATTAGTGATAGTAGCAGGAATTGGAGTATGTATTTTCATAGGTAAACTTTTAAAAAAGAAGAGAGAAAGGACACCGGCAATAAACCGTGTTAATAAAGATAGACGAACAAATATAGAGCTGCTTGTAAACGATATTATAAGGAAAAACAATTTATTGCAGGGAAATTATGAATATGTAAGAGTAGGTGCACGATTGCTGACAAATGATATATGGGGAAGATATACTCTAAAAGATATCGAAAAGCGAGAAACGAAGTTGATTGTTACTATAAAACCAAGGAACGGTGCGGAAGTCGATTTTCCATTAGAAGAAAATGGGTATCATTCAGATAACGTTTCACATCTATCAATAGATGCTATAGCGGATTGTTTGCATCAGGCATTGCCTAATAGTTATAAAGAGATTAAACAAGATTCTTTTTTATATCATTTTAATGGGGGCGGTTCCATAACGGGAATTTCTTCGACTGGCACGTTTAACTATACTTCATCAGAAGGCAGCGATCAGGAGGTTCAAACATTCTATGGCTATGAAATTTTGACAAGGGATGTTTATGAATTTAGAAAACAGCAACAGCAACAAAAGCAGGAGAGAGAAAGAGCAAAGCAAGAAGAGTTTAATAGGAGAAGATATTTGTAGACGATTATAAAGGATACAAAAAGCGGAGTTTTGATAATGTAAAAGCAAAGGAAAGGATGAGTAAAATGAAAAAATTAATTAGTTTTGTAATGATTTTAGCAATTGTAGCAGCGACAGCAGTAGTACCGTCTGTGCCGGCATCGGCAGAGCAAACGGATATTTGGCAAGTAAATGGTAAATATACACTTACCAAAAAGAAACTCGTAACATATTGTGCGTTGTATAGTGCGGATTCAGGAATGAAGAAGAAAAAAAGAACTTTTAAAATCACATCAGCCACAAAATTTATTCATGTGACGCCAAGTTACAACAAAAAGAAAATTAAAAAATCGCAGATTGGAAAATACATTAAGAAGATTAAGAAATCATCGTATTTTCAGTTTAAATTCAAAAAAGGAAAAGTAACGGAAATCCATTACTGTGAGGATTAAAGTTTATTAAATGAATTTATTAACAACGTTTTATAGAAGGAGGAAAATATTTTATGAGATTAGTTCCATTATTGATGAAAAAAAACAGGTGTGGTAGATGTTTAGTCTCCATGCTGACAATAATGGCTTTGATAGTATCATCATTTGTGTTGCCGGTACATACCCTGAAAAGCGGTGCGGCAGAAAGTACATCGTCCTATGGATTAAGTAATCCAACGATTAGTAACGGTGTAACAACATGGGATTGTATCTATTTTGGAAACTATTATCAAAGTAACAGTTCAACAAAAGAACCAATTAAATGGCGAGTCCTTTCCGTAAATGGAAATGATGCTTTTTTGTTGGCAGACCAAAACTTGGATGCTAAACCGTATAACGAGAAATATACGGATGTAACATGGGCAACCTGTACCCTTCGTACCTGGTTGAATGATACATTTTTAAATACGGCATTTACATTGGCAGAACAGGCTGCAATAAGGAACACAACGGTTGTGAATGATGATAATCCATATTGTGATACAGAAGGTGGAGAGAATACCACAGATAAAGTGTATCTTTTATCAATTGCAGAAGCATGTAATACTACTTATGGATTTGATGGTGAGTTTGAATGGGATAGTGAAACTAGAGAAGCAAAAAATACAGCATATGCGAAAAGGGCGAGTACGACGTACGAGCTGGATAGTGATTGGTGGCTGCGTTCGCCAGGTTACGATAGTACTCGTGCTACCTTAGTGTATAGCAATGGCTGCGGTGTTAACCATGCTAATATCACTGTTTATAGTGCGGTCCGTCCCACTTTGCATTTAAATCTTTCTGCTACTACTCTTTGGAGTTATGCAGGAGAGGTTACGGCAGGTGTGGGAGATAATTTATCACAGGCAACAGAACCACCGGTAGTATCGGACCGTGATGAATCGCTAGGCACGGTTACAAAAGGAGCCGACCTTTCTCTTGGTTCCAACAAATCCGGAAAGTTAAGTGCGGAAGTGAGTGAATTTTTTCCTGCCAACTGGAGCCTAGGTACATCGGTATTTCCGGTTACGCTGTCTCAGAAAACAAAGGCAGATGGAAGTTATTCCGTGAAGATGGCAATCGGTGTTGGTAAAACCAATATGCTGGATTCCAAAACGGAGTGGAGCAGGTACAAGCAGGTCGTGAATGACGCAGAGAAATATGCTTCCCTTACCGGGTTATTATATCGGTATGCTCCGGTGAAAAGGTCTACTTATTCGGTGAGCAAATTTAACAAGATGCCAAGCTTGTCTGCGGTAGGCTACATGGAGCAGGAATATGATAAGTATGGAAATCTGATTTCTTCCACCGGTAAGATAGCACCTGAACTGGCTTGGAAGGCAAGTGTCAACTGGCAGTTTGCGTCGCCGATTGGACCGTGGTATGCGTCATTGGCAGGCGGAGGAAAAATTGCAGGAGAACTTGGACCGAAATATACATTTTCCACAAAGAAATGGACGCTCGATGGAAAACTGAGTTTAAAACCGGAAATCTCGCTGGAGGGCGGATATGGAATTAATAAGATTATAACCGCAGGAGTAGGTGGAAAATTGTCGGGTGATTTGCAGTTGCTTCCAAAGTCATCCTGTTCAGCAACCGCCTCGGCATATATTCATTTGTACTGCGCATTTCTTGTGGACTGGCAGCATGATTTGAAAAGTGCAACCTTTAAACTGTGGTCAAATCCCAATAAATTTAATCAGAAAAATGATGGCTGGACATGTTCTTTGATTGATGATTCATTTGCAGAGAAAACATCTGCATGGAACCACAAGGCAGCCAGTCAGCCGATTGCAAAATTAAAGCAGAACGGACAGACGGACAGCATGACGGAATCGACTCTGCAAAGTGGAATTCTCACCAGTTCACTGCCGATTATCAAGGAAATCAATGGAACGAAGGTTATGATTTTCCAGGGATATGACAGTGAGCGCAGTGAGTTAAACCGTACGGTGTTACAGTATTCGGTCTGCAAAAATGGTTCGTGGACGGAACCAAAAGCAGTTTTTGGTAATGGATACGCCGATATGTATGCAGACATGGCAGTGGCAGATGGCAAACTTGTATTGGCATGGCAGAAGGAAAAGTCGGAAATCGAAGGCAGCGTAAGTGACGGTGCCAACACCATTTTAAATGACGTGGCAAAGAAATCCGAAATCTGGACAGCCGTTTTTGATGAGGCATCCGGTACATTTAAACAGACCACACAGCTTACGAATAACGACAAACCGGATATGATGCCGAAAGTCAGTGAGGGAAGCGACGGTGCTGCCGTTACATGGCTTCGAAGCTCTTCTGAGGATTATGTCGAGAACGAGGGAACTACTACGATTTGCCGACAGACACTCGGCTCTTCCAAAGCGCAGGAGATTGCCTCTACGACGAAGGAAGTAAAAGAGTATGCGGTCTATAAAGAAGATGGTACAAACCATGCCGTTTATTTGACGGAAAACGAAAACGGAGAATCGCAGATTTGTGATGAGGCAGATAAAACGCTTATTTCTTCCGGGACAGATGAGGGAACCATTGCCGGACTTCAGTATGCGAACGGCAAACTGCTTTATAACCGTAATGGAAAGATGTACGAGTTAAAGGATGGCGAAGGGACAGAGCTGACCGATGATGAAAACAGTATTCCGTCTTCTGCGATTTACTGTAAAAATGGTGATTACGAAGGATTTGTATGGATTGCAAATGATGATGAGACCGGCGAAGGAAGCATAAAAGTTTCCATGAAAACAGAGGATGGTTTTTCAGAACCGGTTACAGTGTATACCGGAAAAGACAAGCGAATCCAGTATTTATCGCCGGTGTTGGAGAGTGACGGTCAGTGGGAGTTTGCTGCCAATGTATTGAATCAGAGCACAAACTTAAATGAGCTTCTTGTGATTTCAAAAACGCCGCAGACCGAATTGACCTTAGCAGGTGCTTCCATTGATGAGTACGATGTGGAGGATGATTTGACCGCTGTTCACTATTATGCAACCAATACGGAATTAACTCCGATTGAGGAATTGATTGTAAGGATTCAATTGGAAGATGGTACGGAGGTTGAAAAGACGATATCGCAGACCGTTCAGCCGGGCGAGACAGTCTCCGGCACGGCATACATGAATTTGTCGGATGTGACGAATCCGCAGACAGCATCGGTGTATGTCTATGCAAAAGGACAGACCGACCTCACAAAGAATCAGGTGTCCGTTTCTGTTGGTAAATCGGATATCCGGTTAACAAACACGGTAGAAGAAAAAGGCAGTCAGGCGGTTATCACGGCAACTTTAGAAAATGTCAGTGACCGCACCGCAACGACTACATTGAAACTTTACAGTGATGAGAAGAAATCCAAGCAGTTGTATATGTCAGAGGAAATTTCCATTGAACCATGGAAGCGTGTGACAAAGACCATTACTGTGAATAAGAGTGATTTGTCATACAATGCAAATCAGGCGGTTTATATGCTGCTTCATGCGGATGTGGCAGAGGGTGACTGTGATGAGTCCAATAACGACAGTTATGCGATTTTGTATCAGGCAAAGACAAACACGAATACAAATACCAATTCGCAGACATCTTCATTCGGAACAGGAAATGCCGGAAAGAAACAGTCCACATCAAGCAAAACGGTAAAAGTAAAAGCACCTTCCAAAGTTAAACTTACCTCAGCTAAAAATGGAAAGGGTAAGAAACTTACCGTAAAGTGGAAGAAAATCACTGGTGCCAAAGGCTATCAGCTTCAGTATGCTATGAACAAAAAGTTCAAAAAGAAAAAAAGCGTACAGACAAAGAAAACCAAGTACACCATAAAGAAACTGAAAAAGAACAAAACGTATTACATTCGAGTTCGTGCCTATAAGATGAATGGCAGGAAAAAGGTGTACGGAAAGTGGAGTAAGGTTAAAAAGGTTAAGATAAAGAAGTAACAGAAAAAATAGGAGGATTTCAAAATGAGAAAACAAAAAACACTGGTTCTTTTATTTATATTTGCACTGGCATTATCTCTGCTTCCGCAGAGTGCCTTTGCTGCAAAGAAAAAAGTAAAACTGAACAAAAAAACGGTAACAGTAAACGTTGGAAAAACAGTAAAAATCAAACTGCAAAACAACAAAAAGAAGGTGAAGTGGACGGTCACTTCCGGCAAGAAAAATTTGAAACTTAGTAAAAAGAAAAAGACGGGTGTTACGATTAAAGGTATGAAAGCCGGCAAAGCCAAGGTACAGGCAAAAGTGGGCAAGAAAAAATATGTCTGCAAAGTGACGGTAAAGAATAAAACCAATAAGAGCAGTGTTGCGACCCAAAAACCAACAAGAAAACCAGTTCAAACACCGGCACCAACAGGTAAAACTTCTTCACAGCCGACCCAAAAACCGGAGGCAAAAGCAGTAGAATTATTGACACAGTATGATGATGCTATTGTTGCTAAGACAAGTACGGCATTATCAGAGCGTAATTTGAGTTTTTATACGCTTGGACAATTTGGTAAGATAAGTGTTAAATTATCGGACGGTACAAATAAGGAACTACATAATAATAACAATATACAGGAATCTTCGTATAGTCGTTTTTCGATTACAGGAGTGGACACAACGGCAGCAGGTGATTATAATGCGACTTTATCTTACACAGAAGGAGCATGGAGTAATACGAATACAGTTTCAAAACAAATAAAGATCTCCGTTGCAGAGGAAAAAACAAATGAGCAGTATTCATATATTTCAAATGGGGAAATTGCGCAAGTAAATGCTATTTACAGCACAGAACAAAGTGTTCATATACCAGACACAATTGATGGCGCGCAGGTTATAAATCATTATTGTGATATTTATGATAACCCTGCAAATAAACAGATTCGTGATAACCAAATAACAGCAATTACGCTGTCAAAGTATTTGAGGTATATTCCGCAAGCTACAAATTCATTGTTTAGCATTGGTTATAGTTTAGATAGTTCTTATAGTTGGTTATCACTAAAAGAAATTAATATTAGTGATGAAAATGAAAACTTTTCTTCTGAAAATGGAGTTTGGTTTGATAAGGATAAGACGGTGCTGGTAAAATATCCATGTGCCAAAGCGGATACCGAGTATCAGATTCCGAACACAGTAAAGGAAGTTCGAGGTGGAGCCCTTAGAAATGTTATACATGGATTCCGGAAAATATATATACCGGCATCGGTGGAAAGTTTTCCGTGTTTTGAGGATGATTATAATGTGTCAAATTTAAGTGAGATAGAGGTTGATGGGCAGAATAAGAATTATAAATCACAGGATGGTGTCTTGTATTCGAAAGATATGAAACAATTACTTCTATATCCTTTTGCCAAACAAGATGTTTCCTATTCTGTGCCAGAGGGTGTTGATTATATTAAAGACATTATAGATGTACAACACTTAAAAAATATTGTATTACCTAAATCACTTTATAGAATTTATGGTTATATTCAGGTTGAAAATGTGTATATAGATCAAACATATGATTGGTATCAAAGCCAGCAAAATGCTTATCATTGGGTATTGGAAAGAATTATATGGAATAATACAACAATCTATGTAAGAGATAGCCAGTTAAGAGATTATTTTATGAAAGAAAATGCCGAACAGTTGGAAAAATATCATACTACGATTTCGGAAGTATACAATTGGTAAAAAAGAGTAAGTAGAATTTTATGAAAGCGTAATGCCATAAAAGAAGGTTGCGCAATCATCAAAAAAGTCTTGCTTCATGGCAAAAAAGATGAGATAATATTATAAATAAAAAATGTAACCGTTCGTCATTTTTGGCGAGCGGTTACATTCGGTGTTATGGCAAATTCACTAGGATTGCGAGTATGAAGTGAAGGGAATCCGGAAAAAATGGAATATTTTCAGCCAACTGATAAATAATTGTGCAAAAATATTCAAATTGATTTCCCTTCAAATACTTTCTTAGATGCAAAAAGTAAAAATCTGTAAATTTAAAATGCCATATAGTATGTAACATAAAATCCTCTCCTTTTTTTGATTGATATTTGTAATATGTCTGCTCACCCACCGTTGCAAAAAAAAGAAAAGATTCGGATAAAAAAGCGTACTACGCCTCCTAAAGACGTAATACGCTTTCAGTTTTTCTTGACACACAGGTAAAACCCCGATAATATAAATTACACAGAAGTCAATATTTGGATGTTGAGTTGTTGTAAAAAAATGGTTATAATGAATTTGCTATATGCGTATAGCAAGCTGTTTTAGGCATGAAACACTGATAGCATGATTTACATAAAGGTGGACTCTGGGGAAATTATGGTATAAGCTAAAAAAATGTGGTATACTTTAGACAATGCCTATACGTGAATGAAGGAGAGTTGTGATTATGTTTAGAAAACTCAAGGTTGACAATTTCAAATCATTAGTTGATTTTTCAGTTGAGTTTACACCAATGAGTGTGATTATTGGAAATAACGCTACAGGGAAGAGCAGTGTTTTGCAAGCGATTGATTTTTTGTGCGGCTCGATAAAAGAGGATTTTGATATTATGTTGGAGCGTAGGAACTGGACAGCGGATAATATCAAGTCTAAATTAATAAATTCAAATAAAATACATTTTGATAGTAATATTTTACTTCCTTCTAAAGAAGGCAAATTGGAGTATGACTGGAGCATGGTTTTATCCATTTATTCAGATGAAAATGAGGTAAGCCTGCTTTCTGAAAGACTTGTATGTAATGGAACTCAATTGTTGGTGTATCAAAAAGGAGAAGATGGCTTCATAAAAAATGAAGGCAAGGATACAAATGTATTACCGAGAGCACTGGCAATTAAATCGTCCGCACTGAGAATGTTAAATAGGGATGAAACGATAGATTACCGAATAAAATATTTTATTGATTTTCTGGAGAATTCATTGTCATTTGAAATGCTTTCACCAAATGAAATGAGGCTCAGCAGCCGAGGTGCGAAGGAAAGTATTGGAATGTCAGGAAAAAATTTGCCATCCTTTATCAAGCAAATGACAGATGAACAGAAAGCAAGTTTTATGAATAAATTGACAAGGTTGTTTGGAGACAGAATTTCTGATATAGACGTCGAAATACCGGGAAGACCGGGGTGGATGCAGATTGTTAGCACTGAGAAATATAAGGATAAGTCTATTCAGATATCGTCAAAAGAAATGAGTGATGGAATGTTTCGCTTGTTAGCATTTGTTGCGATTAGTGAGATTAAAAGTTCTAATGCGACAATGCTTTTGGACGAGATAGAGAATGGGGTAAATACAAATTATGCAGAGCAGTTGTTAGAGATTCTAAAGGAGATGTATGCTGAGAAAAAGCATCAGCTTATATTAACGACTCACAGCACTGTGTTTATGGATTATATAGATGCCGAAGATATTGTCTTTTTATATCGAGATAATAATGGATATACAAAGGCAGCGAGGCTTTTTGAGAATGAGGCAATGAAAGCAAAATTAGAATATATGTATCCGGGAGAGATTTTGCTTAATATGTCGCAAAAAGAAGTATTGGATAAGTTACTTGCATCAAATAACTAGAAAGGTAATTCGGATGAAAATTGCTATAACCGGCGAAGGAAAAACAGATTTTGGGCAAAAAGAATATAGTACAGGCAAATGGCTTCCGGGTCCTGCAATAGTTTATACTGAAAACATTGCAAAAGAAAAAGGGGTGGAAGTCGAATTTATACCGATTGAGAAAGAGGATGTAAAGAAGGTAAAATTACAAAGGTGCTCTTCAAAAGATGTGTCGGGAAGAGGAATTCCGGCAAGAAAATTCAGAATTTTGATGGGTGAAGGAAAGTATGATGCCGGAATATTTTATTGTGATGCAGATAAAGAGACAGGAGTGAAAAGCAGTAATCGTATAGCTGTAACGAAACATTATGAGACAGTATACAAGGAAGTGAAAGATGGTTTAAACTCAGACAAAGGGATACCGATGATACCTTTAAGCATGATAGAGTGTTGGATATTGGCAGACAAATCGGCATTAGAGCAAGTATTTGAACTTGAAATACAACAGGCAAAAATGCCAGCTGAACCAGAGTATATTTGGGGAAATAAAAATGATTCCGGTAGTGATTATCCAAAGAATTATTTAGTGCGAATGATTAGAAGTTTGGATAATAGATATCAAACATATACTGCTAGTCGGGAGAACTTTTATGAAATTGCAAAATGTTCAGAAATCTCGACATTGCGAGAAAAATGCTCTATCAGTTATGAACGCTTTTATAAAGATTTTGAACAAATTTTAAGCAAATAATTGTTGAGGGATTAGACTTTGATGTGTTTTTAGGCATTCCATGCCAATATCTTTTACTAATCTTCGCGATGGCATTATCTCTGTTCCCGCAGACTGCCTACGCAGCGAAGAAGAAAGTAAAATGGAGCGTTACTTCCGGCAAGAAAAACGTGACACTTAGCAAAAAGAAAAAGACAGGCGTCACAATTAAAGGTAAAAAAGCCGGAAAGGCGAAAGTACAGGCAAAAGTGGGCAAGAAAAAGTATGTCTGCAAAGTGACGGTTAAGAAGAAATCGCCGAAAAAGACACCGAAACCAACACCGGTTGTAACACCAACGCCGAAACCGACAAAGAAGCCATTGCAGTCGATGCAGCCGGCAAATCAGACACCTGCCACAGCACATCCCAGACAGGGACTTTATGCAGAGGAGGAAGATGTTCAGATTAGTTCGGTTAAGTTTGATAAAGCAGTACAGTGCTACGGCAAATATGGTATCTTACACGGAGACCGTAGAGTATTGCAGAGTGGATAATGGATTGGTTTTCCATACACTGATTGCGGATGGAAAAGAGTATGAACTGGAAAATTCACTTACTTGGAAGAATAATGAAATAAACTGGCAGTATTATATCAAGTCGGATGATGTCGTGCTAAAAGATTTGAGAGATACTAAAGAATACAAAGTAGTTGCGCGTTATGGAGATAAGGATTATACATTGGATTGTGTGGTTGACCGATACACCCTTTACAATGGCACTGCGTATGAATTTACCCATTCAACACTGCAAATAGGCAATTTGCTGATTGGTTCGTCTGAGGACAGTTTTACAGTAAGTGATAAGAAACAGGATTTTTATTACATTCTTTCCTATACTTCAACAAAAGGTAACGTGAATTTTGATTCAGATGCTAACTTGTTTGAATATCAGGAGATGCTTGATAATAAAAAATCCTTAAAAGACATTTTCACGGAGTTTGCCAAGAACCTTCAGATTCAGCAGGTGGCATACCGGAATAAATGTTACACAAATGCGGTGATTGAAAATGTGGTCTGGAATGACGAGTCGTATTATCCGGGCGGCGGTGACAACGGATATTATTCCTTTGATATTTCTTTGACTGTAGATGGTAAGAAGATTACACAGTCTTATAAACTGATTGAAAAAGAAAGGAAGTATACAGTATCCGGAGTTTTAAAAATGGAAGACGGAACGCCGATACCAAATATCTACTTGTATGTTCGGAAAGAGGGAGCTGAGTATAGTGTTGTATATACGAATGACAAGGGTGAATACTCTTTCCAGGCATCAAAAGGAACTTATTGCTTCAAAGCAGGAGAGTCCTTTACAGTAGACGATGGTCCGTTGAAAAAGGATATAACACTTCCGGTCTGTGAGATGTACAGTGAAAGTTCATTATGTTTGTACTTGGATGGGTTTGCTAGTGGTGATATTACAGCTGACTTGAAAGCGGATGGCAGTTTCTCATTTTCCTATGTTCCATATGGCACGTATACGATGAAATTGGATGATAAAGACATTGGAACCGTTACAATCAATTCGGCTGACAAACAGCAGGATTATACTATTAACGGATATCAAATCGCGGTCGTTGTCAAAGAAGCCAATGGAGAATTTGCAAGAGATAAGTGGATACATGTCGAGAAAGATGAAAAAAAAGAGTATGATTATGTAGATAATGACAAAGGATTGGCACTAGTTATTGTTGATGAACCGGGCACTTATGAGGTGTGCAGTTATGATAATGGCAATAGGATTTGCTATGGAACGGTTACCGTGACAGATAAAAATGTGTCATGTGCGCTGACGGCGGAGTGACGGAGAGTAAAATAGTTTGAATAAGTAAGAGTGAATTTCCTTGTTGAAATTTCACTCTTATTTTTCTTGACGCCCCTAACAATTTCATATAAAATTAAGAAAACACAATTTTCTATAACACAATGGAGGGATATAATATGAAAAAAGTAAGAGGCACAGTTGCTTTCTTGCTTGTGTTTGTGCTGAGCTTTTCTGTGATTCCACAGAATGTTCTCGCAGCCAAGAAGAAGGTGAAACTGAGTAAAAAATCAGTAACGGTAACGGTTGGAAAGACCGTTAAGGTTAAGTTGAAAAACAACAAAAAGAAAGTGAAGTGGACGGTTACATCCGGCAAGAAAAACGTGAAATTGAGTAAAAAGAAAAAAACAAGTGTCACGATTAAGGGTAAAAAGGTCGGAAAAGCAAAAGTGCAGGTAAAAGTCGGCAAGAAAAAGTTTGTCTGTAAAGTGACGGTAAAGAAAGCCGGAACCAATCAAAATGCAGATAAGAATAATGGTAAAAAAACAGCAGAACCAACGGTAAAGCCGACCGAAAAACCGGTTCTGCCATCGACTCCGACGCCAAAGCCGACCGAAAAACCGTCTCTGCCGTCGACTCCGACGCCAAAGCCGACCGAAAAACCGTCTCTGCCGTCGACTCCGACACCAAAGCCGGACAATAAGCCGGATCCGACGCCGATTGAGACGATGATGCCACCGGATGAGACACCGGCGCCAACGGTGAAACCGGAGTCAAATTATCAGGGGCTTTATGCCGAAAAAGAGCCATTGATTGTCAGCTCCGTTGCATTTGAAAAAGATGTTCCGTCATATTCGCTGAATTATAATGATATTTATGTAATCTCCGAGGAGGCTGATTCCCTGAAGGAGTTTGTGCCGGACGTGACAAAATGTACATATAACGTTTATTGTTATGGTAAAAAGGCGGAAGTAAAGTCAATTACCGATGTTGTCTGGCATGACGATGAGGAATGGCAGAAGCCGTATTATTCATTCCTGCTTACGGCTGTGCAAGGCGGCAAGGAGTATAAGCAAACAGTTACGATGAAACTTGTCCGCGAGGATTCAGAGGAAGGCTCGGAGAATGGTATGACATGGCTTTCTTTGGATGCAGATGGTGAAAAGTATGAGTTAGAACAAAGTCTGCATGATGAAGAAGGGGAAAGCGGATATTATTTTAAAGATAAAGAAGTTAATACTTCAAAGATTCAAAATGCAGAAAATATTAAACTTGTTGGTGTCTACGAGGAACAGCAGTATACAGTGAATGCAAGAAAAGAAGTCTGCGATGATTATTTTGTGAGCGTTATTAGTGATTCCTTTGCGAAAGATAATCTGGCAGTCGGTTCAGGTATGGTTTACATTGATGCCAAGACAGATTCTCATTTTTACATAGATGCATTTACCGCAACAAAAGGTGAGGTGAATTTATATCCGGGATACAGTGAAGAGTGTTTCGTATATGAGCCGGCGTTAGAAAAAGGAAAAACATTAAAAGACATATTTGCTAATGTAGTGGAAGACTTAAAGATTTACCGTGCAGTCTATAATAATGTATATTGGAATAATGAAAATATTGAGATTCGCAATGTGGTCTGGCACGATGAGCCTTATTATGACGACAAAACGGACCATGGCTATTATTCCTTTAACATTGTACTTACAGTGGATGGACAGGAAAATGAGCAGTCGTATGTGCTGGTGGAAAAACAGAAAACCTATGCAGTGTCCGGAAAATTGACAACAGAAGATGGACTGCCGATTGCAGAAGCAGAAGTTTTATTGTCTAAGTTAAGCGATGAGGAATGTGAATACACGATTGAGACGGATAAGAACGGATGTTTCGAAACGGATTTACAAAAAGGCACCTATGAGTTTGAACTGGGGCAGACGTTTACGGTAGAGGACAGAGATGTAGTGCATAATGAGAAACTTCCGGTTTATAAAATCACCGGAAAGGTGACAAGAACAGGTGCGAATACGCCGGATGTTCCGGGCTTTAACTTTGAATCAGAGGAGTCTTCCTGCATTTATTTGAGAGATTTACTGGGAGATGACAACCGTTATTACGCATATGTGCAGAAAGGAACATACACGGTTCAATCCTGTGATTGCCCGGTTGACACCGTGGAAGTAACCGGAAGTGGAACATATGATATCAAGATGGAACTTGCACTTGTGTCCGGAAAAGGTTCCGGATATTATAAATTTGTAGATACCGAGGATGAAAATAATTGCTATTGGGCATTTTCCGTATTTGATACGTACAACGTCTATTTAAAGCCGGGTACTTATTATGTAAAAATAGAAGATGCTACAGTTGATACCATTGAAGTGTCACTTGGTGAGATGACAAAGGATTACGAGATGTATTCCTGCAAGGGTGAGTTGTTAGACATGGCAGGACTTCAAATTCCAAAAGACATGTATCGAAATTACGAGATTTTGGTTATGAGAAATGAGGTGGTTTACAAGAAATTAATTATGGCGCCAAAATTTGATGAGGATGATATATCCGGTTTCAAATTTGACGTTTTAGCCGGTGAATATGAGTTTTTGCACAACGGGAAATCGGTTGGCAGGATGACAGTTACCGATTCCAATGTAGTGAAAGATTTAACGATGCCGTACAAATATGTAAAAATTAAAATGCTTGATGCAGAAGATGAGTTGATATCGATATATCCGAAACGGAGGCTTAAATTTGCAAATAAGGGTACGAGCAGCATTTACTACTATATGGACGATGATGAGTCTGGGGATTATACATCACGCATCGTGCTGCCAACCGGTGATTACCAGTGTGTTGATTATTACTGTATGCCAAGTATAGGAGACTATGGCTTTACAGTGGATGGTTCAAGCGATACTGTTGTTATCAATACAAACGTGTATAAGATATCCGGTAGCTGCAAGGTAAATGGAGCCGAGGTGTCCGATGATACATGGGTGTACTTGCACAAAAAGGGAGACGCAACAGAACTTTCGAGCTATACATTTGATGAAGGGAAATATGAATTCTATGTAGAGCCGGGAGAGTATGAGATAAAAGTGTCCTTGGATTCCGGAATGGTTACCGCAGCAGACGTAACGATTACCAATGCATCTGTCGAGAGGAATTTGGAGTTAGGAGAGTAAAACGATGAAATTGTTTGATTACACATGGAGGGATATGATATGAGAAAAATGAGACGAAAACTCGCCGTTTTGCTTGTGTTTGTACTGGCATTTACGATGATGCCGCAAAATGTACTCGCAGCCAAGAAGAAGGTGAAACTGAGCAAAAAATCAGTAACGATAACGGTTGGAAAGACCGTTAAGGTTAAGTTGAAAAACAACAAAAAGAAAGTGAAGTGGACGGTTACATCCGGCAAGAAAAACGTGAAACTGAGTAAAAAGAAAAAGACCGGTGTCACGATTCATGGTAAAAAAGCCGGAAAAGCAAAGGTGCAGGCGAAAGTCGGCAAGAAAAAGTTTGTCTGTAAGGTAACAGTAAAAAATGCTGACACCAATCAAAATACAGATAAGAATAACGGCAAAAAAACAGCAAAACCAACGGTAAAGCCGACCGAAAAACCGTCTCTGCCGTCGACTCCGACGCCAAAGCCGACCGAAAAACCGGTTCTGCCGTCGAGTCCGACACCGCTGCCGACCAAGGTGCCGGAACAGACGATGCTTCCGCCGGATGAGACACCGGGACCAACGGTAGAACCGGTGAGAAACAATCAGGGACTTTATGCGGAAAATGAAGAACTCATCATCAGCTCAATTGCTTTTGAAAAAGAAGTCGATTATTATTTAAGTTATAATGATATTTACGTGTGTGATGGGGAGGCAAATTCTCTGAAAGACATCGTGCAGGATGTGACAAAATGTGAGTTTACGGTTTATTGCTATGGAAAGAAGGCAGAGGTAAAATCGGTTTCGGACGTCGAGTGGAACGAAAAAACATCAAAGGGAAAAGGCAGTTATACTTTTTCAATAACGGCAGCACTTGATGGCAAAGAGTATACAAAGACGGCTAAAATGATGCTTGGGCTGTCACGGGACGAAACCATAGATAAGGCATTTGATAATGGATTTACGCTGCTTACGTTGCAGGCAGACAACAGAGAGTATGAATTAGAGAGAGGCTTAGCAAAAGACCCTAATGGCGATAGTTTCCATTTCAGTTATTATTATTTTAAAGATAAAGACGTGAACACAGAGGACATAAAAAATGCAGGTACGAAAAAAATAACCGGCGTTTATGAAGATGAGAAGATAACACTGAATATAGAGAATATCAGTGCGTCGACGGACAGTGTTATGTTCAGACCTTCGTCATATACAAGAGGAAAGCAATTCCTGAATTTTAGTCATGTCGATATTTATGTGAAAGTGGAAAATTACTTTGTGATAGACGCCTTTACATCAACAAAGGGAGCAGTAAAATACTGCGATTATATGGTGGGAGAAAATCAGGGCTTTATCTATGATGAAACGATAGAAGATGGCAAATCGTTAAAGGATATATTTACGGATTTATCAATAAATTTGAAAATATACCGCACGATTTATCGCAATGTCTACTGTGTAGATAACAGTATCCGCAATGTTGTCTGGCATGATGAGCCTTATTATGAGGGAAAAGAAGATAAAGGATATTATACGTTTGATCTTGTGATAACGGTTGACGGTAAAGAGATTAAGCAGTCGTATGTGCTTGTTGAACAGCAGAGAAAATATACGGTGTCCGGAAAACTGGAGACAGAAGATGGACAGCCGATTGCAAATGCTGAAGTTTCCTTAGAGAAATGGAACGGAGAATTTTGGGAGCAGAATGACGTAATTAAGACCGATGAAAAGGGTAATTTTACGACTAAACAATCAAAGGGAGAGTATCAAATTCAGTTGGGGAAATCGTTTACCGTTGAGGGTGACATGCAGCATGATGAGAAGCTTCCGGTTTATAAAATGTCCGGCACGGTAAAAAGAACTGGTGCACAGACAATGGATATGCCTAATATTTGGATTTCGGCAACCGAAAATAGCGATGTTCTTTATGGCAGTGATTTGGATGATGACAATCATTATTACAGATACCTGACAAAAGGAAACTATATAATTTATGTAGGTAGTTATGAATTTGACAGGTTTGAAGTGACCGGCAGTGAAGAACGTGATATTACACTGGATTGTGCGCGAATTTTTGGAAAATGCAGCAACACGTATTTATATAAAAATGTGAATAACGACGACTATTCTACATATGTTTCTGGCACGAGTGGATGGTATGAAGTTTATCTGAAGCCGGGAACCTATCAGGTAATCGATGGAGATACTGTTGTTGATACGGTAGATGTGGCACTGGGGGATACAAGGAAAGATTATATCGAACATTCCTGCAAAGGAAACCTGCTTGACGTATCGGGTCTTACAGTTCCGGAAGCAATGAGAGAAACCAGAAGTTATACGATTTTTGTCGAGAGAAATGGAGAACAATATAAATTATTTTCTGTCCCGATGGATGGTGAAGAGAATGCGTTCGATTATGAATTGGATTTGCTGGACGGCGAGTATGAGTTTTTCTACGCAAACACCAGCATTGCCAAGATTACAATCAATGGCTCTGATGTTGTGAAAGATTTAACCCTGCCGTTGAAATATGTAAAAATTAAAGTGCTTGATGCCGAAAATCACGTAATTCCATTATCGGAGCAAAACTATGTGAAGGAAACTAAAGGATCCGGAAATGAATACTATCTAACAGAAGGACTGGTAGGTTATTCTGCACATGTAATGCTTCCGACAGGCTCCTATGTGTTTAGCGAGAATCCTCAAAATATACAAGATTTGAAGAATGAGACATTTACGGTTACCAAGGAAGACGATGTAATTACTGTGAATACACAACTGTATCAAGTAAGTGGTTATTGCAAACTGAATGGGGTTAATGCTTCAGACGATGCAAGGATAACATTCTTTGACAAGAATTCGTCTTCGACTTCCGCAGCAAATGATGTGGAGGATGGTAAATATTCTGTGTATGTATCGACGGGAGAGTATAAGGTGACAATATCCGGTTCGGTGGGAATATTAGCATCCGAGGAAATAACAGTAACCGATGCTTCGGTTGAGAAAAATTTTGATATAGAGGCTGGCAAACTGACCGGAAAACTTACATGGGAAAATGGTAGTTCCTTTACCGATTTTGATACGAATATGTGGCAGATCGGTTTGCGAATGGAAGAACCATATTATTCGGGTCGTGTGGCAGGATTAGGAAAAGATGGTTCCTTTGAAGTAAAGGATATTTTATTTGGTACCTATGATGTAATGGTGTATTCAGAGTATAGTAATGCATATGTAAATGTCGGTACGATAACGATTGACAGTAAAACAAAGAGCCGGGATTTTGTGATTTCCGGATATGCCGTTCATGTGAAAATGGTAGATAGTGATGGAAACCCTATGAAGGGTGAACAGTTTTCTTTCGTAAATACAGAGGATGAAACGGACACAAAATATTTTTGTACTAATACTGAAGGAGAAGCTTATTTGATTGTTAGTAAACCGGGTACTTATAAAGCTATGCTTAGAAAAGAAAGTTATGGAACGGTAACGGTGACAGATAAAAATGTATCTGCAATACTTAGAAAATCTGAACCTTGACGGACAAAAACCATTGTGCTATACTAGGGTTCGACGAAGACGTCACAAACGAAGGTTTGTGGCGTCTTATTTGTATTGGCAATAAAAATAAACCACCTGCTATGCAGGTGTGTTCCCAAACA
>NZ_QTVH01000015.1:0-1019 GCF_003435975.1 Clostridium sp. AF36-4
CAATCAATGATTTTTTTCAGTGTGAATGTTACAAAAATGCTTGACCATCTCAGTCCTTCAGCGTCAAGCCACAAAATTCTGATATTCGCATTCCCGTATGAAAGAGTATGTACACCACTTCATAGTATTTACAGTACACCACATCGTCATGCACAAACTTTAGGAACTTTCTCATCTGGTCTTTTGTGATTGCCTCTCTTGTAACTGCATCATTTACCAATACCCCGGCAAGCTGGAATCCGAATGGATTCTTTACAAGAATGTCATCATCCACCACCATCTGAAAGGCTGGTCGTAGCACTCCCCGGATGGTATGAATGGAACTGTAGCTTTTCCCATCTTCCTGTTGCAATTTTATAAGGAACAGCTTTGCATCGGAAGTTTTAACACTTCGTATCGTCTTTTTACCGAATGCTTCCTTTGCAAGTAATCTCTGTACTGTAACATATCCCTGCTTCGTGCTTTGCCTTACTCCGGTCTTTGTTTTCAAATATCGGTCTACAAGTTCACAGACTATCATCTGTCCGTCCACGATATTTACAAGCAAATCCAAATCTGTGTTTACCTGTTTTTCCAATTCACGAAGGGAGAGGCATGGCTTCTTGCCCTTTGGAAGTTTGTCCGTAGGCTATAATGGCTCAGTTGTCAAGACAAAAATTTGATATTTTTATAATGAACTGATATGTTGACGAGTTACATGGAAAATGTGTGAAGCATCTTCCTGATTTTTATATTATGCGGCTGCTCTGGCTGCATCCAGAAGCATTGCCGGATAGTATACCTCGGCAGGTCGTTTGTTCCCAATGGACTGATGGCATCTTTCAAAGTTATAGGTGTAGATATACCTTCCGATGGCTTCTCTCGCTTCCTTGAGATTAGCATACTCCGTGAGGTATGCTTCCTCATACTTGAAGCTGCGGAACCAGCGTTCAATCATGATATTATCTGCCCATCGGCTTTTTCCTTGCGTTCTTCGGCAAGTTTTTCCCGGAGATTGTCTTCCCGCTTATTATCGAATG
>NZ_QTVH01000015.1:1029-76215 GCF_003435975.1 Clostridium sp. AF36-4
CCTTGCGTTCTTCGGCAAGTTTTTCCCGGAGATTGTCTTCCCGCTTATTATCGAATGCGAGAGGAGCATTAGCAAGGAATTCTTTCTTCCAGTTGCGCAGAAGATCCTTGACATTTTTCCCATTCCGTAGTATGGTGTGCCATACTACCTACGACAAGGAGACAATTTTCTATGACTTTTTATGAAGAATTACAATTAAGTTCGACCGGCTCCAAAGCCTTGATCAAAAACACAACCGATCCAAAAGAGAAAAGACGCCACATTCTTATCTATAATTTTAAAGTCTATCTTGTGATGGCCTTCTGCTTTGTGTTTGTGACACTTTTTAGCATGCTCTTTGGTTCTGACAACAGCGTAGCCGGAGTGGTTTTTCTGCTGGCTCTTCTGGTGCTGCGCCAGGCTGACTTCGGCATCCGCACCTCCCATGGGCTTATATGTATTGCTGGTATTTTTACCCTTTTGATCACCGGTCCCCGTCTGGCCAACACCCTGCCGGCACCGGCATCTCTTTTGGTAAATTTCATCAGCATCCTGCTGCTAATGATCCTTGGATGTCACAATGTGATCATGTACAACCAGTCCACCTTCGTTTTAGGATATCTTCTGCTCTACGGCTACGATGTTACCGGCAGAGCCTATCTTCTCCGGGTACTGGGGCTGCTTGTCAGCATGATGGTCTGTATGCTTGTCTTTTACAAGAATCAAAAAAAACGCCCTTACCGGCGTAGTTTTCCGGATCTGTTCCGTGAATTTAACTTAAAATCTGCCCGCAGCCAGTGGTATTTATCCCTTACCTGGATCGTCTGCTCGGCTATGTTTATCATGCAGCTGCTTTCCCTGCCCCGGGCTATGTGGGCAGGCATTGCCTGCATGAGCGTGTGCCTTCCTTTTCCGGAAGACAGCAAAGACCGTACTTGGAAAAGAGGTGTCTTTAACATCCTTGGCTGTGGCATCTTCCTTGTGTTATATAACACCCTGCCGGCCTGGCTGTATCCATACATCGGTGTCATCGGCGGTATCGGCGTAGGATATTCTGCCGGTTACTCCTGGCAGACCGTCTTTAACACCTTTGGGGCACTTTCCATTGCCGGTTCTCTCTTTGGTGTGAAAACAGCCATTGCTCTCCGCATTGGCACCAATGTGGCAGGTGCTCTGTATGCCTTTCTGTCCTGGCAGATCCTAAGCCGCCTGCTGCCATGGATTTTCTGTAAAAAAGATCACACCTCCCTGGCGATATCCTCAAAATAATCATACACTGCATCGCCACTTTTTCCCAGCACTCGCAGAAGGATTCCCTGACGACACTCACTACAGCCTGCCTCCACCTGATCCGGCTTTTTGTCCCGGATCATCTGGATCCACCGGCTTTTCTGTTCCCCGTCCGAGGTATACAGATACAACAGTCCATTGTGGGTATAATTATTCCACAGTCCCGGCGTATCATATGCAAACCAGGACGGATCTAATAGCGTGTGGTCTGCCATAGCCAGTGTCTCTCCTCTGTGATAACCAGATTGCATCCTGCAATCTCACTGGAATCTTCCACTGACAACTTGTCAATCTCATTTGTAGTCTGCTTATTCTCCTTCCGGCAGTTCACATAAATCACTGGGGTAACTGCATCCTTATAACACAACTGAACTGTAATCGGCTCTTCATCCAAATAATAACTGTCTGAAACGGAAATCTCCTTCAGATAGTACATCCCAGAATTTAATGCCTGAGAAATTGAATTTTCTGAATTGCCTGTCTCCACCGCTGCACCTTCTACAGAAACGGCAGGACCACTTACTGCGCTTCCCGATACCACATAATTTTCATCCTGCAACGGTAACATCATATCACAGATGGCAGTTCCATCCTCACCGGTTGTCAAGGTGGTAAGTTCCGTTCCTGCTTCTACAATCTTTTCTCCGTCCACATTGTAAATATCCTGAGCTGTACACAAGGAGAAAGCTGCTCCGCTTACTGTTTCCTTCGTATCCGCATCTTCTTTTATGAGAGAAATCTGTGGTCTTGCCAGTTCATTGCGAAGATTCAAACTTCCCGATTTATCGGTACCCTCTGTGGAGTTCAGTACAAATTCGTCTTGTCCATTCTCCCATGTAAACTCCGCCTTTTCACCTGTGGTTATTGTTGCCACCTTTTCTCCATCCTTAAACCATGTATCACCCTGGTTATCCTGCGTCACAATATCCCCGTCGGCATAGATTTCAAATTCTGCTCCTTTCAGAGAGCGATCCTCATAGATAAATTCCCTTTTCTCGGAATTCCATCCCATCAGCATCTGTCCGTTTTTTGAAATTGCCAGTTTTCCATAGGTTTCCTCGTTGGTATAAGTCACCGTAATAATGGCATGTGTATATCCATCCTCGTCCACATAGGACTCATAATTATCTGCTTTACTGTTAATTACCACTTCAATGAACTTTTTTACAATATGAAGTCCGTTTGCCGAATCCACTTCATAGATTCGGTATTTTGCAGAACGAAGCGGCTTGACCGTGATGATTTCTCCGGATTCATCAGTTATAAAGGTATCAATGGTCTTTATCTGGTTTCCATTGCTGTAACTCTGACTCACCAATTTCTCACCATCGTCTGTTACCCGATAAATCTTGTAAGCAGTTCTCGGTTTCAATACTTGCTTTTCGGTCTATTTATCCTTTTTCAGTATTTTGAGATACGCCTTAAACAACTTATTGTTCAATAGATAAGTATATACCTTTCCATTCTCGGTTATTTCCACATCGAAATCATCCACATGGATAGCATCGACATCTCCCGAATCCACCTGATGAACAACATAAGTACCATAATAGAGATT
Source organism: Clostridium sp. AF36-4 (assembly GCF_003435975.1). NCBI lineage: Bacteria > Bacillati > Bacillota > Clostridia > Eubacteriales > Clostridiaceae > Clostridium > Clostridium sp. AF36-4. The sequence goes on from NZ_QTVH01000015.1 coordinate 3,857, forward strand.
GCTGGTAACTGCGTAGCCATTACTAAGCATATCTCACAGAGTATGCTAATCTCAAGGAAGCAAGAGAAGCCATCGGAAGATATATCTACACCTATAACTTTGAAAGATGCCATCAGTCCATTGGAAACAAATGACCTGCCGAGGTATACTATCCGGTAATGCTTTTGGATGCAGCCAGAGCAGCCGCATAATATAAAAATCCGGGAAATGCTTCACACATTTTCCATGTAACTCGTCAACATATCAGTTCATTATAAAAATATCAAATTTTTGTCTTGACAACTGAGCCATTATAGTTATATTAATAATATTCAAAATCACTCACATTTGATATATTTACACCCACCAATAATGCAATCGAAAAGGACCAGCAAAAACCGGTCCTAATTCTCCCCCATGCGCATTTATATTCTTATTTTTACTTTGACCGTTTTACTCCATTTACCATAAACTTTCCGTCTGCCCGAGTTTTTATAAGTTCTCACACGGAAATAATATATTTTTTTCTTGAATTTTGTTATTATCCGAAAAGCCGAAGTTCTGGATGCAGATAACTTCTTTTTCCCTTTCGTAAATTTCTTGTTTTTTGCATACTGTATCTGATATCCGGACATTCCCTGCTGTTTGGACCATGATACTACAACTTTTTTACCTTTTAAATTAGAAACCTTTACACCCTTTACCTTTTTAGGGGTTGCTGCAGAAGTTCCCGTACCCTTGATTATAACTGCACCTGTACCGGTTCTCGCTGTTTTTGTACTTGGTTTCCTTGTTGCTGTTGGTTTCTTGGTTGCCGTCGGTTTCTTGGTGGCTGTCGGCTTGCTTGTCACCTGCCCACCATTTCCCCACCACGATGGTTCCTGATATGGCGGGTCTTCTTTCGCCGGCAGTATCTCAAATGAGACTCTCTGAGTGCCCACAAAAAAATCCTTTCCCGTCACATCCACATAGGCAGTTCCCTGTGTATAATTATCTTCGTATCTATAGGTGTAATCCTGTCCATTTACCAACTTTTTCCCTTTAAAATATACTGTCACGTCCGGCTTATACGCATGCATTCTTGATGGATCATCGATTTCTGTATACGTATACTGTGAAAGTTTTATTTCAAACACATCTGCAAATATACGGCCATTGAAATCATAATCATCCAGCCTATTCATATCCAGAGAGTAAAATGTCGGTGCATTATCATTCATCGTTGTATACCAGAACAAGTGATTATCCGATGTCACAATTGGTTTACAGTCTGACAAATATGCACGAATCTTGTGAATTTTTCCATCGAGACTTCCATCCTCGTTGAGTTTTGCAACTCTTGTCACCCAGAGGTCTGTCTCCCGTTCTACATAATATTCCTGCCAGAACATATAATATCCATCTTCTACCTTTACTAACTGTGGATTCAAAATGGTAATTCCATCTTCTTGTTTATAATCGGTAATCCAATTTAATTTAGGTGACATATTAAATTTTTTATTCATAGTTAGCACAAAAATATTTCTGTATGTTTTTTCCGTCGGAAATTTTGTAACAGAGGAATCCTGGACAATAGAAGAACCGGCAGTAATAAGTGTATCGCCATCGTTCATAAGTTCAAAACCTCCCAGCGATACACCGGTTACATTATCGCCATAGCTTCCTATAATATCTAAGAGGGAACGGGTCTCTGTCTTCCCATACCATGTCCATACATCGTCCGGCTCCTTGTAAACAACCGATTTTGCTAGATTAACAGCACGGGGATTACCATCTCCAAGATCTAAACGGTATACAGACTCGCCATCTGAAAGAATAAACTGGGCAAAAGAGTGGGAAACCCAGTCACCCGGAGCTTCATTCATGACACATTCCATACTGTCTTCATCCACCGCATAAGTTAGATTTACTTCATGATGAATCTCTTCCGGCTCCGCTGCAGCATCCCAGTAAATATACCTTGATGTATGGATATAAAGGATTCCGTCATTTTCTGTCATACGCAAAGGACCTTTTGCGAAAGGCTCATATACATTTTTGCTTGTTATACTGCACTGTCCAAGTTTGTTCCAGTCATCATCATATTTGACAACCCGGACAACTTCTTTTGTATTATCCGATTCATGGTTATTCTGTCCAAACACGATATACCGTGCATCTTTACCTTTAAAATATCCTCCGAATTTAGGCAGTTCATACTTAATCTTTTTGGTAGAAAGCAGCTTATAATCTGCACTATAAGTCTCAATGTAAACTTTTCCTTTTAACGCCTCAATTCGAAAAAAGCCGCCTTCTTCTATTTCTTCCACATAAGAAGAAGTACTTGAACCATAATTCGGAAGTATAAGACCTGCTGCCTCTGCGTTGGATGATGCTACTCCTTCCGTAGTCTTTATTCTGTAACTTTTGTCTATCGGAAGATTTTTTTCAATGTTACTTTCCGCGTGCTCTTCAACTTTTAATTCTTTCAGTCGGTCAACAACATCTTCTGTATCATAATCAAGATCTGACAATGTATAACTTATGTATAATTATTATGATTTTTTCTCCACACTGACGGTGAAACTCCCTCTTGTTTTTTAAACACTTTTGAGAAAGTGAAGGGGTCATTATACCCAACAGAGTATGAGACATATTTTACCGACAAATCGGTATCTTTTAACAACTGTTTTGCCCGTTTTATCCGAAATTGTATCAGGTATTCCTGCAACGTTTTACCGGTCGCATATTTAAAAATTTTACTTAAGTATGCCCGATCCACACCGCAATGATCCGCTATCTGCTGCACCATGATCGATTCACAATACTTCGTATTTATATATTGAATTGCTTCTCTCATATAATTCATTGTCCGCAGATTCGTTCCTGCTTTCTTCTCAACATGCCGCGTCCACCGATTCATTTTATCAAACAATATATACATATACCCTATACATGCATATTCATTTTCTTTATACATAATTAAATTTATAACAGCATCCTTTAATTGGCTGTTCTCTTCTATCGGTACATAAACTGGTTCTTTTCTTGTCATCCCAATACTTCTCACAATTTCTGTTGACTTAAATCCATGAAAATGAATCCATGCATACTGCCATGGTTTTTTTTCATCCGCCTGATACTGAACAAGCACATCCGGCGGTAGCAAAAAAAAGCTGTTACTTTTTACCTTAAACTCTTTATCATCAATTCGGAGCACCCCTTCTCCTTCAAATACATAATGCAATATATACCGGTCGCGTATGATCGGTCCAAATGAATATGAAGGAGCACATCTCTGAATTCCTATTTCATAAAGACGTAAGTCTTCATATTGGCTGTAATTCAACCACCAAACACCATCTTCTGGCATCTCCATAAGTATCATCTCCTCTTCCTAAAATAACAATACCATTTCAAAAGTATCATTGTCAACTCTTGAAATGGTATATTGTTTATTAAAGATTATTTTATTTTTACCTTTTTCTTAGCACTCCATGCTCCATACAATGTTTTTTGTTTGTTTTTGCGTATAGCACGAACGCGTACATAGTACATTTTTTTCGATTTCAGTTTTTTAATTGTCTTTGAATTAGAAGAAACTGTAACCTTCTTAGCCTTCTTAAATGTTTTATTTGTGCTATATGATATCTGATACCCCTTTACATTTTTAATCTTCGCAAATTTTACAAACATCTTCCTTTTAGAAGTGCTCTTCACTGACAGACCTTTTACTTTGCCAGGTTTTGTTACTTTCTGAGTTACTTTCTGAGTTACTTTCTGAGTTGATTTCTGAACTGGTACCTGTGTTGGAACTGCTGTCAATGCAGGAGTTTGAGTTACAGCAGGCGCTGTCGTAGGCACAGGTGTTGCAGTAGGTTCCGGAGTAGATGTAGTTCCTGGATAATCCGCATATAATTCCGGATAATCTGTAGCTATCTTAGGAACTGCAGCATCTGCTGTTTTTGTCTTTGATATAGCAATACGATCAAGTCCCGGACCAAGAGCTGTCGGATTATATACATAAATTGTATTCTTTCCTTTGTCTAAATAAACCTGGGTGGACACACACCCTACTGCAGAACTATTACCGGAAATCCCCACAATATCAGTTACTTGTACTGATTCATATTGGTTTGTACGAATACTAAGTTTCTTTTTGCTTCCACTTACCACGTAGAGCTTCAGGTCATACATACCAGCTTCCGGAGCTTCGATATTTTCAAATTTAACACGATTTTGCACTCCACGTATTTTTCCGATATAAGCTTTATTGGAAACATACTGAGCAGTTGTCGGTGTTTTGTTGCCAAGACCAAGATTTGCATTCTCTGCCTCAAAATAGTTGTAATTATCATAAGATGTTAATCTCAAATCATCTTTCTTGCTGAAAATGACAGCTGCACCACCGTTTCCCTTAAGTGGCAGTGTGAGTTTATCCTTGGAAGTTACTTCTTTTTTCTCCATCTGAATGTTGGAATTATCAGAATTATCCGTATAAACATACGCATAATATTTTACACCTGCATCCAAAAAAGAAAGGTCTGCTTCATAATTATCTTCTTTAGCTGTCATAGCACCGAGGTACCAACGCTCGCCACTCCTTCTTGCACGAATTGCTACTTTGCGTGGTTCAGACCCCTCCAACAAAACAGACTCATCCCAGGATGATGGAATATCTGTAAGGAATGACAAACCACCATACCCCGGATATACGTGGCAGGAATGTGCCAGCGTCTGCATTGCCGATTCATAGACAACTGTCATTCCAAGCATGAAACCATTCGTCGCCTTACAATTTTTCACACTCATTCCAACCGGTGTAAATTCCATGGAACCGATTACATTACGCGTATAAGGCAAAGTAAGAAGAGTCTCTATAGGCGAACCATTTCCCCACTTGAAGTACTCACTTCCTTGTACAGCCTCACTCGATAAAATGTTCGGGAATGTTCTGTTCTCGCCATTTGGATCTGTGCAACCATGATAATTTACAACTAATTTATGTTTCGCCGCAATGGATGCAATATCATACATATCTTTCATCGCCCACTGACTGTCGCTCTCAAGATAATCAACTTTAACACCTTTAACGCCAAGACTTTCGCACCATGCAAATTCTTTTTCAATAGTTTCAGGATTATCAAGGTCTACCCGATGTGCACCGTCTCGTTTCTTTACTCCATACCAGACAAGTATTCCTACGTTTCTTTCATTGGCATACTTACATAATTTCTTTAACTTTTCTTCATAATCCAATTTTCCGGAACTGTCCTTCCAGTTTTCCCACCCAAAATCAACAAGACAATACTTCTGTCCTGTTTCTTCCGCATAGTCAATATAATCATACAAAGACTGATATTCAATCGGATCTCCTGTTGACCACCAGGACCAAGATGCTGTACCTGGTTCTACCCAGCTAAAGTCTCCCTCTGCTGCCGGATTGAGGTCAGAAACCAACGAACTGTTCGTCAAATCATTTAATGTATCCGTCATAATGCATACACGCCATGGTGTATGAAATTCATTCTCCATTGTAACACTCTCAATTGGCAGGTATTCCGCCTTAAAAGTCTTACCAACATACTCTGGGTCCTGCTCCTGCTTTAAATATTTACTAAACTGAACTTTATAGGCAGCACTTCCCTGATTTGTATGAAAAATAGTTGCACAATAAGGTTTTTCCTCGTTATACACATTTGCCTCAGTTAAAAGCATATAGCAGGAACCATTCCCATTCGCCACTTGAGAGAGAATTGCAGGTGGAACATCTCCATTTGCATTCTTTACCTGGGTCATTGTCCTTGTCGAATAAGAGCCCGGCTCGTAAGTTGAACTGTACCAGTCGGCATTCCATACTCTTCCATCCATAGGAAATTCAAAGGAGCTTACTTCACTGGTAATCACTGTTTTCTCATTTTGTGTTGTCGTGTCTCCATCCACAACATAACGGAATCCAATACCATCTTCAAAAATACGGAAAATCACCTGCATTTTTGCATTTTCTTTTGTTACCACAAATGACATTTCCTGATATTCTTTATTTACATGTTTTTTACTTCCCTGGTACCAATCATACTCTTCTTTTCCCTTTTTAAGTTCATATGACTCCTCATCCACCTGCAGACCAGTAGATAAATCAACACTTTTCGCCACAATGCCAAGTGGTACGCATTTCAACGTAACATGTCCATTCCGGTATGCAGAATAAAAAATTTTCCCCTCCTCATTCTTCCATATGCGAACTTCTATTTTATTATCTACCGATGCTGCATGCAATTCTGTGATTTCTGTCAGACCATCTGAACCATCCTCATCAACTGCAGTTGCTGTAACATTCTTTTTCACCATTTCAGCATTAGAAACTTTGTTTCCATAACACATAGGAACAATCAACGATGCCGTCAGCAATGTCGCCACAACTCTCTTTATCTGTCTCCTCATAACCATACCTCCATTTTTTTATTTGATTAATGCTATATATAATGCTATCATAAATACAAAAATAGAGAATGTCTTTTTATAAGTAATACATGTGAAAATATGTTACACAACTTGAATACACAGTGTCCTCAATATTACTTTCTACTGATTTGCTATCTTTTCCGCCAGTTCCTCCAAATACTCCCAGCGTTCCATTTTCTCCATCAACTGTTCCTCTGCTTCATCTTTTTTCTCAGATAACTCACGAAGTTTGACATAGTCTGTCCCATTCTCCGCCATTTCTTTATCGAGTGTTTCAATGGTCGTCTCTAATGCAGAAATATCCTCTTCGATTGTTTCATATTCACGCTGTTCCTGAAAAGAAAATTTAAGTTTCTTTTCACGGTTTTTATACGCCATCCGCGCCTCTTTGTTACCGGTATGGCTCTTAGTTTTTCCGTCGAAAGAATTTTCCGTACTCGCCGGACGCTTTTTCACATAATCCGTGTAACCGCCTTCGTACTGGCGAATCACACCATTCTCTTCAAAAGCAAAAATGCGGGTTGCAATACGGTCCAAAAAATACCGGTCATGTGAAACTGTGATAACAATTCCGTCAAAGTCATCCAAATAATCCTCTAAAATTGTCATCGTTTCGATATCCAAGTCATTTGTCGGCTCGTCAAGAATAAGGACGTTTGGCGCTTCCATCAGCACGCGGAGAAGATTTAACCTTCGTTTTTCACCGCCGGATAATTTACCAATGGCACTATACTGCTGCGAAGGTGGGAACAAAAAACGCTCCAGCATGGCAGATGCCGAGACCAGCCCATCACTGGTGCGCACAAATTCTGCCGTGTTTTTAATATAATCAATCACCTTTTCATCCGCATCCATATAAGCAATTCCCGCGGATTCTTCCTTTTCGATTTCCTGTGTATAATAACCAATCCGAATCGTCTGTCCAACTTTAATACTGCCGGCATCCGGCTCAATCCGGCCGGCAATCATTTTCATTAATGTCGTCTTGCCGCAGCCGTTTTTCCCAACAAAACCAATCCGGTCATGTTTGAGAAATATATAAGAAAAATCACGTATGAGTGTATTCTCACTATAAGCTTTTGATACATTTTCAATTTCGATTGTCGTTTTTCCCATCCGGGATGAAATACTGCTTAACTGGAGTTTTTCATCAACTTCCGGTGCCTTTTGATTTTTCAGTGCTTCGTATCGCTGGATGTGTGCCTTCTGTTTCGTCGAACGAGCTCTGGCACCACGCGAAATCCACTCAATCTCCTTGCGCAAAATACTCTGACGTTTTCTCTCACTGGCACGCACACTTTCTTCCCGCTCTGCCTTTCGCTGCAGAAACCCCGAATATTTTTCGTCGTAACTGTATATTTTCCCTTTGTCAAGCTCTATGATTTTATTTGTCACGGAATCCAGAAAATACCTATCATGCGTCACCATAACCAAGGCCCCACGGAACGCTTGCAGCTTATTTTCCAGCCAATCCGCCATCTCACTGTCCAAATGGTTTGTCGGCTCATCCAATATGAGCACATCACATGGAGTAATCAACACGGAAACAAGTGCAAGACGCTTTCTCTGTCCACCGGAAAGCTCTCTTGTCTTCTGTTCAAAGTCTGTAATACCAAGCCTTGTAAGCATTGCCTTAGCCGCTATCAATTCATTTTCATTGGCATGGTGATGCACCATGTTCTGAACACTCTGTAAAACCGTGTCCTCTTCCGAAAATTCCGGATTCTGAGGCAGATAATGAATCATCAGATTCGATGCCTGTATAACCTGTCCTTCATCCGGAGTCTCCAGCCCTGCCATAATTTTCAGCAAAGTCGACTTGCCGGTTCCATTGATTCCGATTACACCTACCTTATCCCCTTCATGAAGATAAAAATCGGCGTCATCAAAAAGTTTTCTTTCCGTATATGAATGTGTCAAATGTTCCAGTGATAAAATATTCAAATCAATCGTCCTTCTTCTTTGTTATGCAATTTTCCACCCTTTTTAACCACATAAAAACTATCTTTTATTTTATCATTTTTCGCCACATGTATCAACTCATTTTTTCGGATTGTTACAGCAAAATGCACAGCCTGTCTGCTGCCCGATACAGTTTGCACAATCCCTGCAGTCTGACAAAATATCTTTTCTGCTAATCAGGTACACACCTGCCACACTCATTTGTGGTTTCATTTTTCCACCATCCCATGAAACTCCAATTTTTTCAGCATCCATTAATTGCAGCATTTTCTCTGATGCAGATAACTCCATTCCATAAAAACCTGCGCCAAAAGCAGGGCTGCAAAACCGTTTTTCATACACGCTGTGCTTCCGCTGCAAATACTCCCGCAGCCACTCTCTTACCACATCCAAACAAGCGATTTGAAAAATCTCCCAGTAATACTGTGTTAAAAGTGCCTTACTTTCTTCTACTTCATATTCCGGTGCATGAAATGCATACAAATAACCGGTTCCAACCTGTCTCCTGTCAATGCGTGACAGCACCTGGCACTGCATCTTATCATTTCCAAAAGAAAAATAACCGTCTTTTACACATTGCCCCGAAAACGGCTGCAAAAGAATAGAAACACGGTACAAATATTTATTCCTTTCCAGAATTTCTCCAATGCTGCTAACTGCCATCCCTTTATGCTGTCTGTGTGTTCTCTTATCCATCTGCTCCCACGAAGCAATCTGTGCCATACGCTCCCAGATTTCTTCTCTCAGATTTCCAATATTAAGAGAAATCATTTCATCCTGTCTCTGTAATTGCTGCATTACCTTGTCATAAGCTTCCGGACGATGTATCACCTCACACTGACTACAGTCTTTCATTTTCTGTCCCTTCGCATTCAAAAAATAAATCGGATTTCCAATGCACTTATTTTCACGATACAACGGGCAATAGCAGAACAAACAATTAAACTCTTCCTCGTTTTCCGCCTTGTGACAGGGAAAATATTCACACTCCTTATTTTGAAAAAAACGGTAACTGTTTATCATGCACGCACCTCCTCTTCTCTGCTCTCCATTTTACCATAACTTTTGCGAAATTACCAAAACGAATCCGGTATGGTTTGTATCAAATATTTGGCACAATCGGGGTGACTTAAGCGCAATATCGAGCCAAAACAACGCTTTTTACTTGATTTGCCTTATAGGGTTGCATATTTGCCCCGCTATCAGCCCTTATTAGAGAAAATCACAGGGCAAATGCAACTCTTTCGAGAGAAATTTCTGCTTTTGGTTGTTTTCAGACACATCTTTTCAAAATTCATGCAACGCTTTTCACTTTTTATAAAGGTTAAGGTTGCATAAGGCACTTACTTACATTAAAAGAACTGCCATGTATCAAGAATTTGCGGCTGGTATTTTCAGTGCCCATACCGTTACGCACTCAACGAGTGAGAGCGAACATTTGACACAAACAACTTAGGTATGATGCTTGACTAGAACCTAAAAGATACGATATAGTATAAAAGTAATGCTATTTTAACAAAAAGAGGAAGGATAAAACGAATGTGGAAAACAATCAATGATATTCTAGTTAATATTGACAATTTTGTCTGGGGTATTCCCCTTATGGTACTAATTCTTGCCGGCGGTATTTTATTAACCGTGCGTCTTGGCGTAATGCAGTTTCGAAAACTGCCGCTTGCCCTAAAATGGATGGTAAAAAACGAAGAAGGCGGCGAGGGAGAAATTTCAAGTTTTTCTGCCCTTTGTACAGCCCTAAGCGCGACGATTGGAACCGGTAATATCGTCGGCGTTGCAACTGCTGTTGGTGCAGGTGGACCGGGTGCTCTTTTTTGGATGATTGTCGCTGCCTTTTTCGGCATGGCGACCAAATTTGCCGAAGGTCTCCTCGCTGTAAAATACCGTGTTGTCGCAAAAGACGGTCACAGCCTTGGCGGTCCGTTTTATTACATAGAACAGGGTATGGGGAAAAAATGGAAATGGCTTGCTAAAATATTTGCTTTCTTTGGCGTATGTGTCGGACTTTTCGGAATTGGAACTTTCAGTCAGGTAAATGGTATTTCCAGTGCTGTTCACGGCTTTTTTGATTCAGCCAATGCACACTGTGTAAATCTGCCATTCTTAGGCGAGTATTCCTGGTCCGTTGTGATTTCATCATTAGTTTTGGCGTTCTGCGTCGCTTCCGTTTTGATTGGTGGAATCAAGCGAATTGCTAACGTTAGCCAGATTATCGTACCATTTATGGCAATTATTTATTTCCTGTTTGCAGGCATTTTAATTGTAACCAATATCACTGCTGTGCCAAGTGCCATTGCTGTAATTGTAGAAGCGGCTTTCTCGCCAAGAGCAATTACCGGTGGGGTAGTCGGAAGTATGTTTGTTGCTATGCAAAAAGGTGTTGCACGTGGTATCTTCTCAAATGAAGCCGGTCTTGGTAGTGCACCAATTGCCGCAGCTGCCGCACAGACAAAAGAACCTGTCCGTCAAGGTCTTGTAAGCATGACAGGAACCTTTATTGATACCATTGTTATTTGTACACTTACCGGCTTATCCATTGTATTAACCGGTGCATGGCAGGTAAAAGGACTTGAGGGTGTCGGCGTTACGACCTATGCTTTTCAGAAAGGACTTCCGTTCCCTCCTGAAGTTTCCGCATTTGTCTTAATGCTCTGCCTTGTATTCTTTGCCTTTACAACAATTCTTGGCTGGGATTATTACAGCGAGCGCTGTTTGGAATATTTGAGCGGCGGCAATATGAAACACGTACAAATTTTCCGCTGGATTTACATTCTTGCCGTATTTATCGGTCCATATATGACGGTCAGTGCCGTGTGGACAATTGCCGATATCTTTAACGGTTTGATGGCAATTCCAAATATGATTGCTATTTTTGCCCTAAGTGGTGTCGTGGCAAAAGAAACAAGGGATTTCTTCAAACGTCATAAAGAAGGAAAAATTAAATAAAAAAAGGAAGCCCGAAACAGATATTATATTGTATCCGTTTCGGGCTTTTTTTAATTATCAAATTTTTTTAAGAACAAATACATACCAAGCACAGCATTAAATACAACCGCTGAAAATGTGCTTACTCTTTCGGCAATACCAAACATACTTTTCGGCAAAACATTGGAACCAATTGCCCCGGCAAACATGGCAAAAAGGCAAATAAACGCCCATATGCCAAGCGATTTCCATTTTGTCTTTGCTGTTCCCACGCCAATCAATATAAGCGAAGCAATCGACAATAATACAACTACTGCCGTAATCACTAAATGCATTACATTTTGAAAGCAAACTCCGTCTGCCTCAGAAACCCATGGAAAACACTGATATCCTACCGCGCACATCCATTCCATAGCAGCAAAGAAGTAAACACCAAGCCTTACCTTTTTAACCTCGCAATTTGCAATTGCGACACAAACTGCCATAACCGAAACTAACGCACATGGTCCAAATAAACTGTTAAGCTGTGCCGCAAGTTCTCTCGATGGAGCTCCTACTGCACTCAATTCACTGACCGCCATACTCATCCAGTCATACCCCGGATAGGCAAGCGGCGAAAACAAAACCATCGCCAAATACGACAGCAAACTAATGACACCACAGATTCCTAATTTTGATAACTTCACAATACTCATCCTCTCTTTATTCTGATATTATTCTACTTATTTCCCATTTATAATAAAAGTCATTTTTTCTATCTGTTTGTGTCAATTTTATATGTTCCACCATCATAAAAACTGCCATCCACTCGGATGGCAGCCTTATTTTATTACTCCATTTTACAGAAGACTTTCATATAATTTTGTAATATCTTCTACACTTGTTTCTTTCGGATTTCCCGGACGGCACGCATCATCATAAGCCGATTGTGCGAGGAACGGAATGTCCTCTTTCTTTACAATTTCTTTCAAATCTGCTGGAATTCCAACATCCTTTGAAAGTTTTCTTACGGCATCAACAGCCGCTTTGCGATATTCTTCCTGTGACATATTTTCCGTGCCCTCAACGCCCATTGCTTTTGCAATATCACGATATTTTTCACCGGTTGCTTCTGCATTGTATTCCATAACAGTAGGCAGAATAATTGCATTTGCAATTCCGTGTGGTGTATCATATAAAGCACCAAGAGGATGTGCCATTGAGTGAACAATACCAAGTCCAACATTAGAAAAGCCCATGCCGGCAACATACTGTCCAAGTGCCATACCTTCTCTGCCCTCCGGTGTATTTTCCACTGCGCCACGCAGAGAACGTGAAATAATTTCGATTGCTTTCAAATGGAACATATCGGACAATTCCCATGCTCCTGCTGTAATATATCCTTCAATCGCATGTGTCAATGCATCCATTCCTGTTGCAGCTGTCAAGCCCTTTGGCATAGACGACATCATATCCGGATCAATAAATGCAACAACCGGAATATCATGCGGGTCTACACAAACCATTTTACGATTTTTCGCCGCATCGGTAATTACATAGTTAATCGTAACCTCGGCAGCCGTTCCCGCTGTCGTAGGTACTGCGAAAATCGGTACACTCTTATTCTTTGTATCTACCGCACCTTCAAGACTTATCACATCTTCATGCTCCGGGTTATTAATAATAATTCCAATTGCTTTTGCTGTATCCATCGAAGAACCACCGCCTATCGCAATCAAATAATCCGTTTTTGCATCCTTAAATGCCTGCACACCAGTCTGTACATTCTCAATGGTTGGATTTGGTTTAATATTGGAATATAACTCATACGCCATACCATTTTTATCCAGCACATCAAGCACCTTCTGTGTTACACCGAATTTTACCAAATCCGGATCTGAACATACAAACGCTTTCTTGAAGCCGCGGCTTCTCGTCTCCGTCGCAATATCCGCAATTGCTCCTGCACCATGATATGATGTCTCATTCAATACAAATCTGTTTGCCATAGATTAAGTCCCCCTTTATTCTTTTGTTGAATTTGCACAAAAATAAGCAAATTCATTTCGTTTTATAGTGTATATTATACTAAGTTTTCCAGGAAATTCAAGGGGTGATTCGAATTTAATCTAAATATTGGCGGAATTTTTTTATTTTTTCTTCTCCTTCCCAGCTTGTTAATCTCTGTAAAATTTCCTGCTGTTTTTCTTCCATATATTCTTTCGTATAGGCACGCATATTCCCCAGCTGGCGTTTTGGAAATTTGACCTCTTCGCCTTCATCGCCAAGCACCATCTGATAGTAACCATAATGCTTCTGCATACCTTCTTTTAATTCATTCCAATGAAGGGCTGCCCGCTCATAATTTTCATCACGCAAATCAGCATGAATCATATACATATAAATGTCACGAAAAAATCCACGGCAATACGGCAAAAGTTCCTTTTTCCTGCTAAATACATCCATAATATCAATACTCCACCTGCCATACGCAACTGCCTCATCCGCAGACACTTCCCACGCAAATGATTCCATAGCATAAAGATTTTCTTTATTTATCGCTCTTACAAAATTTTGAAGATTTTCGCAGACAACTTTCTTCATCTCATCCACGCCACCCTCAAAATCAGCAATTTGTGCCATAATACTTTCCTGCATACGATTCGATTTTACACTGGGAAGTGCTCTGACGTGGTCTTTGGCACTGACATAATCCCTATCATGAATATACACCCACGCGACTGCATAATGTGCACGTTCCACCCATTCTGTTTTCTGACAAAACCGAATCACCTGAGTGGCACACTGAATCGCCTTCTTGCGGTATTTGTCCCAAATGAATTCCTGCCCCTTAAAAAATCCTTTTTCATCTGCATAACGGCTTAAATTAGCCACGCGCTCAACCATGCAGGTTGCCAGAACAAAATCCGAGGGATTTACCTCAAGACGTCCAGCGATGTATTCACATTCTTTTTTCGCCGCATCCGCAGGTGTTTTTTCATTGCTTTCAATCTTCTCATACTCGCGTTTAATCTCCATATACATGGCATCTTCCTGCTTCATTTGGTCCATTCCAAATAAAGTATCCGTAGAAATCTGCAGCGCCTGTACTAACGGCACAATAAGCGATGTATCCGGCAGTCCTGCCTCTGATTCCCATCGACTTACCGCCTGGGCAGTCACTCCAATCTGCATTGCCAGTTCTTCCTGTGTCAATCCCATTCGTTTTCTGGCAATTCGAATATTGTTTCCTAGCATCATATTCAATTCCTCCTAATTTATCATTATTCGGTACCGTGATTTCACTATATCATTACGAAAAGAAGAAAACAATCAACGCATCCTTGAATTTATTTAAAGTCAGATTAAAAAGCCCCAAACTACTTTAGATTTCATAATCCCTCAACTTTTTCCTGCATTCCCGATATGTCTTGCAATATTTCTCTACTTCCTGCCAAAATTCTGCCGAATGGTTCATATGACGTCTGTGCGAAAGTTCATGAATAATGACATAATCCATAAGTTCTCGTGGCATATAATACAACTGATAATTAAAATTCACATTGCCCTTTGAGCTGCAGCTCCCCCATCTTGTCTTCTGATTGCGGATGGTGATTCTGCCAACGGTGACCTCCATAATTTTGCAAAAATAGTTTACTCTCTCTGTAAATTCTCCCAAGATACTTTTCCACTCTACATCCAAAATTTCATCAACGGCAGGTGCCCCAGTCAGTTTCTTGTTCAAATTTCTCTGCCGCATCTGTTTTACTTTTTCTTCAATCCAATAGGCATGCTCCCCAATCCATTCATCCAATTCTTTTTCGGAAAGCCACTGAGGCGCCCGCAGAATCACACTTTCATCCGCGCGCACCTCAAGTCCGATTGTTTTTCGATTGGAACGAATCACCTGTACTTTCATCCTATAAAAATCCTCAGTTTTTTATTTGCTCATCTCTCCACGTTAGATTAATCCCGTGCTAAAATATCTCTCCGCACGGTCTGCAAGAACCGTTGCAATCACTTTGTCTTTTCCGTATTTTTCTGCCATCTGCATTGCCGCAAATACATTCGCCCCAGATGAAGTTCCTACCAAAAGCCCCTGCTCTTTTGCAAGTTTTCTCGCTGTATTTATCGCATCCTCGTCCGATACCTCAACAACATCGGTAATCAAACCGGTGTCTAATACATCCGGAATAAATCCATCTCCAATTCCTTGTATCTGGTGGATTCCCGGTCCATCTCCGTGAAGTGCCGAAACTCCTTTTGGCTCTACCGCCACAATTTTCGTATCTGGATTTTGCTCAAGCAAATACTTGGCAATCCCCTGTAAGGTGCCTCCGCTTCCCACACCGGAAACATAAATATCAATTTTCTTTCCCAGCTGCTCACTAAGTTCGACTGCCGTTTTCCGATAATGTGCTTCCGGATTTGCCGGATTCACAAACTGCTGTGGCATATAATATTTCTCAGGATCTGCGCTTGCTATCTCATTTGCCTTATCCACTGCACCGCCAATACTAAGTTTCGGCTCTGTGAGGACAAGCTTGGCACCAAATGCCTGAATTACCTTTTTTCGCTCCTCACTCATGTTTTCCGGCATCACAATAATAACCTCGTACCCTTTTCTCACTCCAACAAGAGCCAGACCAATTCCTGTGTTTCCACTCGTAGGTTCAATAATTGTCATCCCCGGTTTTAACTTACCTTCCGCCTCTGCCGTCTCAATCATATTCTTTGCGATACGGTCTTTAATACTTCCGCCGGGATTCAAAAACTCTGCCTTTGCAAATATATTGTAACCTGTGCTCTCCTGCAGGCACATAAGTGGTGTATTTCCAATTAAATCAAGTACATTATTATAATACATAAAATGTCTTTGCCTCCTTAAATGAGCGACTTCGAAAAATCATATTATTTCTCCTTTATTCGCCACTATTGTATTTTTTCAGCAAGACCTTGGACAAATCATTTAAATGAATCATATAGATATATCCTTTTCCTGCCATTTCTTTGTACGCAGGAATATATTCTTCCTTAACTCCGCGAACCAAAATCACATCATGAAACACCTGAAAATTGTCCACATAGGAACTAATGCCGGTTCCAAAATCGGCCAAAACCGTTGTCTCATTTGTCGTTTTGTCCACACACACTACGCGATTTCCTGCAATATAATATTGCTTGTTTCCTACTGTACTTCTTAAGTTGTAAGACGGACTGCAAAAAGATGACTCCGTTTTTTTATAAGCACCCAGTTTTTTGCCCTTTTTCGTCATATAGCGAAGCGATAATTTCCCTTTTTTGTTATAATAACTATAGACAAAATTTTTGCCATCGGTTCCCAGCTCATAAAGCCCGGAAACCGGCATTTTACAGACCTTCTTTATTTTTTTGCCGGAAAGGTTCATAACATAAATTCCCATATCTTTATCACTGTCGTATTCTTTGTTATAATCAGTCTTAATAAAATATATTTTTTTACCAATCAAAACCGGATTTCTTCCCTTGGTAAGTAATTTTTTCGTTTTTTTCTTGCTGTCAATCCGGCATATATAACTATCGGATGCTCCTGTTCCACATACTAAATCATTTGCTGCATAAATGGCATTGCCCTTCACATTCAAATTTTCAAAAGCATTCGTATCTTTCCCCTTGTTTTTGTAGGAAACAATTTTTGTAACCTTATTTGTTTTCTTATTTATCTTCATCAAATTCATGCGCAGACCGCCCATGGTATAACAATAATAAATATCATTTCCTTTTTGGCAAGCTGGTCCCGGAATGCGGAGCGTTTTCCCAGCAGCTTCTGCTTTAACCGGCAAGCAGAAAAATGCAGCCAGCATAATCAGAGCTACTAATAATCTTTTCATACTTTTTTCTCCAATCCATATAAAATTAGTCCCTCCTCGAACAAGGAACCTGTTTCTATTTTACCACGATAAATAATAAATGCAATTCAAAATCGTGAATCGTTTGTGTCAAGTGTTCGTTGCCACTTTTTTGTTTTCCGTAATTCCGTAGAAAAGCTTTGCGTCTCGTGGGCACTCCCGTTTGTTGAGCGCGTAGCGGTATGGGCACTGAAACCACCAGTGCCTCATACCGACGTACTCAAAACCCACTCGTCACAAAGTTTTTCTACGGAATTACTGGAATACAAAGGAACCGGCAGCAAACATTTGTCACAAACCAATCCTTCCAAACTCAGTTTTTCTTTATCTTATAAACGCATTCCGAAATGCCTTTCTAGATGCGGTTGCTGCTACATCTATTAACGGTACATGACCTCTCATTAATTCTACATATCGATTTCCTTTCCCATCTTTTTTCGATGTTTTTGCGGCACTTAATGTTTCCATAATTTCATTCATGCGTGCATTAAAAATTAATCCATCTGTATATTTCTCAATGGTACGGCAAACATCATACCAACAGAGAATAATACTCCCATGGCCAGATCACACTATCAAAACAATTCTCCATGTATTCCCAAATATCGTCATCTGCATAACCCATCATACGAAATACAACACATACGCTTTTCTGTATTTTTTTATCCGTTAATTCTCCTTTTCGCTGCTGCAAAAATAATGCCTGTGACAACACAGCATATTCCATTGCCATCCATTCCAATTTCACAAGAATATCCAAAACCTGACCGGTTCCCGGCGTAATAATAGCTGATGAGATTTCTTCCGCAAAAAGATTCCGAAGCTCTTTTGCCCATTTATTTATCTTGTGCTGATACGTCTTAAAACACTCGGTTTCTTTACCGTTAATCTTCTCTGCCTCCTCTGCCAGCGGCACTAGAAAATCTCCATAAATATTTTGTTCCTGATAAATCTGTGAAACATCCAAAAACAGCAAATTATATTCTTCCAGACGTTCTTCTGTTATTGTGTAATTTTCTCCAATTGCTTTTTGAATTTTCCAAATATCTGTGGTGTTTTTGTAACTTTGGAATTCATCTTCAAGAACGCCCTTTTGTTCCAATTCGTATAAATCCAGCGCAATTAAAAAACAGATTTCCAGCGTGGTATTTAATTTAATTTCCCGCGTATTTACAATACCCAGAAACCAATCCCGGATTTCAAACAACACCGGATTTACCTCATAAATTTCTTCTGCTATTCCTTCCATTTGTTCCTCTTTTTTCTGAATCTGAAAACACTCCTGCTTCCATAACAAATCCAGCACAGCCGGGCATCCGGGCGTCAATGCACGCTCAACTCTCCCAATATACTCATGTTCTTCCCGCGGAAAAGTATGGCATGTTTCAGAAATTGCCCCCTCACCATCCCGCAATACAATTTTGCACAATTTCTTCTCATTCAGAAATGGACACATACCATCATTTTTCAATTCGATTATGCGCCCTTCTTCAACTTCCTTTACTTTCTCTTTCCATTCGTCATCCCACTTATGGAATGTTTCGTCATCCACCGCAATACGCCACTGCATGCAGCACGTCATTGGACATTTGGATGCCGTACACTGAAATTTGTCATAATAATCCGGCTGATATATTTTCATCTTACTCTTCCATTTCCTCCAAAGCATCTAAATAATCTTCTAACCATTCTCCCTGCAAATCGGCCTTGGTATTGTTTTCACCGTCATCGACTTCATTGCAAAACATCCCCGGCGGAAACAATCCTCCATCGAGCCCAATTACCGCTTCGTCCCCCTCATCAAGGTTTCTGCGATACATAATTTCATCTTCCATCATTATAATTCTTTCCGGAAAATCGCCAAAGTCATCCGGCTCGATTGCTTTTACCAAAACACTTACCATAGGAACATAGTCATCCGGTCGTTCCTCACATCCATAATCTTCTTCGTCAATACGAATGATTTTATATCTGGTTTCCTGCACCTTTTTGTCCTCTCTTATCTGGTATTATTTGTTTATATTTTATTGAGTGCAAATATATATGTCAATGACTTTTCTTGCTTTCCTATTCGCATAAACCTATCCTTTTTTATAAATAACCTTCCGCAACGCCGGTCCGCAATACTCATGTGGAATAAGCTTAAATCCTTGTTTTATATAAAACTGTTCTTTGTCTGGCTCAGATATAAGTTGTACACTAACACGACTTCCAACACACATATTTTTCTCAATATGTTCCAAAAGCAATTTCTGCCTGTTCCCTGCTCCAATTATTCCACTTAATTGACTTTCTTAATATGTAATATGTTTCATAATCAAGTTGATTTTCTTTAAATGTATAGTTCATATTGTCGTGCTCCCCATAAAATTATAATACACTAAACTCCACCTTTGTTTTTTTAAGCATTTGATTTTTATATTCAAGAACAAACGCATTGGCATTCACCTCACAGCCAAGTTTTTCATACTCATTTGTAAATGTGTGAATATATTCCTGCGCATCATGGCTCGCTGTTCCAACAAAAAGGACTCTCGGATTTTGTTTCTTCAATAATTTAATTGCATACTTATTTAATGGTCTGGTTGTTAATAAATTTCCACTGGATATTGCTACAATCCTTCCCATAATCATCCCCCTCTCACTTCTTACCTTCGTGTGTACCCTGTCACCTTAACACTATAATTACAGTCCAAATATTCAAGTATCTTATTGTTACTTAAATCCAAACTGTAAAATATTATATAGATTCAATTACTAGTCGAAGCTATCAATCGATGGCAAACTACCATCATAAAACTTGGTAATTACATCGTTAAGTCCATCAAAAGCATCATAATAATTTGAAATAATTTCCTGAAAGTTTTTCTCTGCTATCTTGCCATCATAATCATGTGCTAATAAATTTCTTGTTTTTAGCATTTTTAACCATATATCATCACTAATTAATCCATTTGTAAATGCTGATTGTAAAACTTCTCTTGGAGACCCAATAGCAAAATCTGTTATTCCCAACTGTTTAACCAAAATATCCTTCATAACTTTCCAAGCCAAGTCAAATGTCAAATTATAATTTTGAATGGTCCCCTCTAAAACAAACTCCGCTGCTGGGTCTGCAGATTTACTCTTCTTTAAATTTCTTAGACTTCTGCAAAATGAACGATAGCGATTAAAATATTTTTCTTCCATAATTCTCTATATCCTCCAATAAATATTCATCATTTATTTCATTATAATAAAAAATATCAATTTTTCGCAAGGTATCTATCTGGCTAATCATCTGATTTAAAAGTTCACTATCCACATCACCGTATACAACAAAATCAATATCACTTCTGGCCGTGGCAGTTCCCGTTGCAAATGATCCAAATAAATCCAAATGTTCAGCCCCACATCGTTTACAAACAGACGCCACCCTTTCTATCAACTCATCTATTGGCATAACTTGCAGTCCAACATTACTTTTCAAATCAATCTGCACCTCCTTAACCTTGTTCCACTTAATATCATTTTCCCCACAATTATAACATCGGAGTGGTTCTTCGTAAAGTGATGCTTTCCTCCTCAATTATCAATTGTGCTAAATTTCATCAATATGTCCAAGCACCTCTTTACATATTTTTGTTCTCCAAAAAGCAAAAGAAATCAAGCCCTCTCTATCTTCCGAATTGCTCAATAAATACTCTTTATAACCATAGGTACTTCGAAGCAATTGAAACACATATACATATGGCATTGCATTTAAATCCTTGTCACTTAACGGAAAATACTCACAGTATGCTTTTACATAATGACGCAAATCCTGCAAATCAATTTTAGCATTGTTTCTTGAATTATGCGATGTCTGCACAAATGACCTCATTAATTCCCATACCACCGGCAGTTTTCTTGCCGATGTAAAGTCAATTACTGCCTTTATCCGATTATTTTCCCCAATAATCTGACATCCTTGATAGTCGCCGTGACTGGGACTATACGTTATTCCTTCAAAATATCTCCGAAATATATTTTGATTTTTCTGCAATACAGTACGCTTATATAATAAATCTTCTTTGATTTGTTTATATAAAGAATCTTCCCTATGCTGCTCCAATACTTCTAATATATTATCATATTTGGAAACAGCATCACCATTTACCCACACAGCATCCATATCAACAGGCAGTTCCATATCTTTTAATGCAATATGAATTTTGGCAAGCATAACCGCCATTTGCGGAAGCATTTCCTCCGGGAAATCATTGTACCCATAAGATTGTCCACTCATGTATTTTTGCAATACGAATCGATGTCCTTTGTATTTTACCATTTTTTCTCCCGAAACTGTTTCAATAAAATCTGTCGAAGGGATTCCGCAATTTTTCAATTTCTCCAATATTTTTGCTTCCCTGATAATATCGCAATCCTCAATATACGATTGGTATTCTTTCAAAAAATAAGTATTACTGCCATCATTAACAGTAAAACAATTTGCAGTTCCTATCGCAAGTTTTCTGTAAGAAGTACATGAAATATCCCAATTTGCTTTTAAAAGATTCGTCATATTTTCCCCATCCAAAACCGTCTCCTCTAGTGCCATGATGTCCCCTTTCTCTGTTAAAATAGTCATACTGATGTTCATAATCCCATCTTCTTACAAGATATATTCCATCTGTCTCTCTTTTGTTTTCAATCCCATTTTCTCATAAAATTTTTCTGCCGATGTATTTCCGGCCCACACATTGAGCGTTACCTCATAACAGCCAAGGCGCTTTGCCTCCATTTTTTATATCCACATTGTAACATAGGATATCCTTTCAAGCCAGTTTTTTCTCACTGCGGCATCTATTTATTTCCAGTAAATTATTGTAATTTTTATTTAAGTATACTATGAGATTCCTACGGGAAATTCAACGAAAATAGAAAGCCGTGAAGGGCAGCAAATGAAAGAATATAAAGTACGTTTCAAATCTTACAATGGTTTTTGCTAAAAAACAAGTCCCCTTCAGATGGCTCGATCTCTGAAGGGGACTTGTTGAATGATTATCCTTCAATTGCGATATAATTTTTACCGGCAACTGCTTTGTCTGTCTTTTTCGGAATCTTCAGTTGCAAGATACCATTTTCATACTTCGCCGAAATCTCATCCTGGGTAATTCCCCCACCGATGTAAAAACTTCGGCTCATGCTGCCGGCATAACGTTCTTTACGAATGTACTTACCGGTCTTTTTATCTTTTTCATCTTTGTCCAAACCTTTTGCTGCCGAAATGGTAATATAACCATCATTCAGTTCAGCGGTTATTTCATCTTTCTTGAAGCCAGGCAGATCAATGTCAACCTCATACGCATCATCTGTCTCGCGGACATCTGTCTTCATCATGTTCTTTGCATGTTTTCCATAAAGAGGATCTTTCGCCGGAAACATAGCCTTCTCAAATTCCTTACCAAATGGAAAATCATCCATCCAATCATCAAACAAACTCTCTCCAAAAATACTAGGTCTTAACATAAGTCATTTCTCCTTTCCTTCTTGTAACAAGTGTCGGAAATATGGGTTCCTGCAAAACACCATAGGCACTTAGACTTTTGTATTATTAGCACCATCAGAGAAATCTGAAGTGTCGATTGTTAAATTTCGATTCGGATCCGGGTTCCTTTTCGTAACCCCTTTCCTTATCGTTAACTATGTTATACCGCTAATTGTTAGCACTGTCAAGAGGTGAGCGCTAATTTTTTTGTGTTTTTTTTGTGTCCTCTTATAAATGCCGAAATTTCGTTGTGCTCACATTACATTACTTTCAAAGTAACCGATCTCTTGCAATATAGCATCTAGTATTTTTGCATTTTTAATCGAAAAATCAGCTGTCACAACAGGGGTCTCGCCTTCGATTATGCATCTTCCCAGCTGCTCTATTTCTAATTGATAATTATGTGGGCAGTATACATTTCGAATCTGCTCTTTTCCTTCAATAATCAACGTATAGGAAGCATTTCCCTCTTGGTTAAATTTCGTATCGGATTTGATGTCGCCTTTTGTTCCGTGAATATACAATCTATCATAACGATGCGGCTTATCTTTTTCAAAAATCATCCCGCATGTTATCGATGCACGTACATCATTTTCATAATTTAACAATGCAGCTGTATATATATCAACGCCATTTTCATCATACTGTGCCATTGCTTTTACCCGGGATGGCATATCTTCCAAAAGTTTTAACAGCATACTTGTATTATAACAGCCAAGATCATAAACTGCACCCCCATAATTTTCTTTGTGCAGACGAATGTTGCTCTTATCATAATATGAAGTCAAAAACTGAGATTCAATATAACGGATTTCTCCAATTGTTCCTTCTTCAATTTCTTTTTTAAGTGCTGTAACAAAAGGACTGTGAAGGTAGGCATATGCTTCCATTAAAAATACCCCCTTCTCTTTTGCTGCCTCAAAAAGTTCTACTGTTTGTTTGGGTGTCGGCGCCAATGGTTTTTCGCACAGCACATGCTTTCCTGCTGCAATAGCTTTTTTTACCCATTCATAATGAAGATTATTTGGAAGCGGAATATAAACTGCCTGCACTTTGGGGTCTGACAAAAGTGCTTCATACCCTTCGTATGCTTTTTCAAACCCAAACATATCTTTATAATCTTCTGCTTTTTTCAAGCTGCGCCCTGCAATTCCATACCGTTCACAATTTTCTGCCTTCTGCATTCCCGGTATGCTGCAATCTCTGGCAATTCCTGCTGTTCCTAAAACTCCCCATCTTATCTTTTCCATTTTTTTCCTCCTTGGCATTTCAATCCTGCTTTTTTCAGCCATTTTCGATAGCTTTTCATTTTTCCGGGCGGCACATAAACCGATGCTTTTCTCGGAATTCCACGAAAAGCATTCTTCCCAATATTCTTTTTCTTGAGATACTTAAAGTATCTTGATTCATAGGCAGCTCCTTTATTCCCACGTCTTCCACACATCCGGCTGATATCCCAGTGTCGCCTGTCTGCCATTGCGAACGATCGGAATTTTTAAAATCTGCGGATTTTCAAGTATCTTATCCAACTTATCCTCTTCCGCAATATACGTCACCAATGCAAGAGCATCCCGGTCCTTACATTCTTTGTTAATCATGCCTTCCAGTCCGCCATTGACGGCTGCCACCGATCGGAATTCGCCTTTGCTTAGTGTCTTTTCCCACAGATCAATGTATTGAAACCGGATTCCACGTTCCTTGAAAAAACGCTGTGCTTTTTTTGTGTCGTTGTCTTTTTTTGCTGCCAAAGATTTGGATGTTCATACCTACCTCCTATATCGTATTATTTCACGATAACAATAACTGTCTTCGTTATTCCATAACACTTTACTTTTATTTTTGTCCGCCCCTTCTTCATGCCTTTTAGCATTCCCTTTTTGGTAACTGCTGCAATCTTTTTATTCGCGGAAGCAAACACAACTTTCTTTGTTGGACGGACTTTAACAATAATACGAGCCTTTTTCCCTTTTTTGACCTTTATCATCTTTTTCGCCACTTTAAATGTTGGTTTCTTTACAACAATCCTGCACGTGCTCTGATAACCATCTGCACTCGCAGTAATCAAAGCAGTTCCTGCTTTTTTTGCTGTTACCCGGCCATTTTCATCTACAACTGCCACTTTTTCATTGTCAGATGTATATTTCACTACACTTTCTGTATCAGCACTAAGCTGTATGATTTTTTTCCCTTTTGTATACAATGTGACAGATGTCTTGTTCAATGTAAATGCCCGCGGTTCACTAGTTGGCGGCAATGGTGTTACCGTTGGTGGCGTTGGAAGTATTACAGGTGTGGCATCGGGTGTTGAATTTGGTACTTCTGTCGCAGCCGGAGTTGGAACCGTCGGCGTCGGCACCTGCGTTGGCGCTGTTGTCGGCGCTACGGTTGGCGTTGCCGTCGGCGTTGGGGTCATGGTTGGGGTTACTGTCGGAATCGGCTGTTCTTCACCCACCAAAAGCACTCGCGATATACTCTTGCCGGTTTTCGAATGGGTCAGCGTCAATGTCAGTTCACCCTTACAGTTCTCCCAGTCGTATATACATACAATCACCTGATTATATTGGCTTTGCCCCTCGTTAATACACTCCTCATCCCAACTGCAGAAAGCCGCTTCCTCTAAATCAACCGCTTCCCCGTTTTCCTTCGTCAATGCCAAATCGTAATCATAAAAAAGTTCCTCAAACGTTGGCTTATAAACCGTACCATCTGCCTTTTTAAATTCAACCGGATAATAATATTCTTTTCCCTGCTGACTGATCACAGATTTTTTATCTGCATCTCCAATCCAATAAAAGTCATCTGCGTCCTCATTTTCCAGTTTTCCAATAATCCAGGAATATATTTCTTCGGTTTTCTTTTTATTTAATTGAAAATTTGTATACTGCGTGCCCTCAATTGAAAAATTCCCACTCGAAGAGGCCTTTGCCTGTATGTAACAATGATTCTCCACAAATCTCGCCATATATTCTGAGCCATTTACGTTTAATTTTGTTAGACCATAGACTTCTCCTTTTATCTCAAGTGTAGTATCATTTCCAACCAAAACGGAGCCACATGTTTGATCCTCGCCGGATACCGTTACACCGGTAAAATTGTTTGCAACACTCGGATTCGTTGACATTTGTCTGAGATCAAGCACCGCATTTTTCTCGCAAAAGACGTTATTTACGTTAAAATCCGCCTCCTTAGGAAGCGTGATCCGCGACTTTTCTGCCATCGTGAGATTATTGATACCGGAAAATGACAAGGTATCAATATGAGCTCCCGCTTTCACATTGACATTCAACTCACCTATCAGATCCGTCTTGTCAAAATCCGTTACATTACTATCTTTTCCCAGTGTAACATTTACATTTCCTGTCAATGTATGACCATCGGCACCCGCTGCATGAATCTCCGTGTCTACCAATTTGGAATCCAGTTCTATATCCACTTTGTCTTGTTCGGAATCGCGATAATAATCTCCTGCATAAATTGCAGCTATCTTAGTCTGGGATATGGGATTGACCACTTTAATCGTTGTGTGACTTCCCATCTTTCCTTCCTCTCCCTGGTACGCGCCACCGCTGATCAATGGCCTCACATCGTCCTGCAATGTACTGGTTCCTACTCTCGTATCTACCGCATCCAACACCAGCGTATGTCCCGCCGCATAAATTGTTGTCCCACGTGCATTCCCTGCCTGCGGCACCATTTGCAGCCACATATCACGAAACGTAACATCCGCTCCCAGCTGAATCATACTGCGTATTTTCAAACCTGCTGACGTATCTGAACCAACAATCGTGATATCTTTATCAACAAATAATGGTTTCGGAGATCCATCTTCGCACGTCTCGTATTTGGTGTAGGAGACTTCACCCACAAGTACAAGTGTCTGTCCCGTCTGAATCTGCTTCAAGGCCGTACGTATATTTTGATACGGTCTTTGGGCGGTTCCGTCACCTTCCGTAAGACTGCCTTCTCCATTTTCCACATAAACCTTAACTTCATCTGCTGCATCCGCCGCCTTAATGCCCATTGGAGCAGCTTGGTTCATAATTAACGCTAAAATCAATAATAATACACTTAATTTTTTTCTCATATCACACTTCCTTTTCTGGGGTTATAAGTTTACTTTGCTTCAATGTATCAATAAGACTTCCCACCTTGATTTTGGTATCAAGTTCTTCCTGTATTTCTCGTTTGAGTGCCTCTTGCGGCGTTTCTCCCGGCTCAATTTTTCCACCGGAGAATTCCCAGCCGCCTTTCATATCTCCGTACCCTCTTTGGGTAGCAAAAAGTATTTCTTTTCCTTGTTCATCGACAGCTTCTATAACCGCCGCCACTACATGTATCGTCTTCATATCGTACCTCTATTCATTCACAAAATACTGATAAATATCTTCTCTCACCGGATGACTCATTTGAAGTTAAAAATTCATAATGGGAAGAAATCTTCCTTTGTCATCATACATTGTACTCTTTGCAATATCCTCTTTTTTGTGATACTTCACTATATCTTCGAATTCCAAGTTCTACTATATCTTTCATTTGCCAGATTCTGGGATACAAATTCCAGACAGGCTTCTTCCCTGTCCGTCATTTCTCCGCTATACTCCTTATCAATCATTTTCAAAAAATGATAATAATTTCCTGCGTATTGAATCAAAATGAATCATACTTGCACCGGGAATAACGCGGCTGCCTTCCCTCAAATATCTTCGGATATTATCTTTATTGTAACTTCTGTCTCCGAATAGTGCAATTGGAATCATGAAATTATTTTTATAATTTCCAATAAAATCGAGAATTACAACATATTCCTTCCCCTCTGCTTTTCGGAGGCCACGCCCCAACTGCTGAATAAATACGATCGGCGATTGGGTTGGGCGAAGCATAATTACTTGATTTACTTCAACAATATCGGTTCCTTCCGAAAAAATATCAACGGTAATCAAATAATCAAGGTAGTCATCGTCTTCCGACTGCACATCCATCGTCAAGCGTTCAATCGCACGTGCTATTTTGCGTTTTTTGTTTCGGCACTTAAAACTTTATACAAAGGAGCTGCCTTTTTCAATATTTATTTTTCCGAAAGTTTTTTTACGCTAACCTCACTGCAAAGATTCCACTTTGTTTTTTCGGATTCTCCTTAAAAATACGCAACCTAACAAACATGCTGCAAATTCTGTAATCGGAAATGCCCACCAAATAAGTGACACCCCAGCCTGCCCATTTTTTACTAAAACAGAAAAAATTTCTGCTAACGGTAAAATAATAATCATCTGCCTGAGAAGTGAGATTACAAGCGATTCCATTCCCCCATCTAACGCCTGATAAATTCCCTGATATGCAACATTAATTCCCGCAAAAAGAAAACTGATGGAAATAATTCTCATGGCTCCAACAAAATACTCTCTGGATGAACCGGCATTAAACAAGGCAGCAAATTGTCCCGGAAAAACTTCTGTAATAAAAATCCCTAAAATCATCAAGCCAATCGAAAAAATAATACCATATTTCATTCCGTCCTGAATTCTTTTTTTACTTCGCATTCCATAAGCAAATGCAAGAATCGGCGTAATCGCATCCCTCAATCCAAAAGCAAGGAACAAAACAAATTGCTGCACTTTATAGAAAAGCCCATATGCAGTCTGTGCAGAAGCATCAAATTTCAATATCAGATTCATCACATATACCATAATGGACATAAGTGCCTGTGCAATAATCGCCGGAAGACCGATTGCATAAATTTCTTTTATAATTTTACCATCCGGCTTCATATACTTGAATCCATGTTCAAATTCTTTATTTAATTTGATATGAAAAACAAACAGCAGTACAGCCGAAGCAATCTGTCCAATTACCGTTGCATAAGCGGCTCCCTCCACACCCATTTTCGGGACCGGTCCAATGCCATAAATCATAATCGGGTCAAGAATGATATTGATTACCGCACCTGCCACCTGACCAATCGTAGAATACAGTGAGCG
Organism: Clostridium sp. AF36-4; assembly: GCF_003435975.1. Classification (NCBI taxonomy): domain Bacteria; kingdom Bacillati; phylum Bacillota; class Clostridia; order Eubacteriales; family Clostridiaceae; genus Clostridium; species Clostridium sp. AF36-4. The sequence continues at coordinate 32,533 of NZ_QTVH01000015.1, forward strand.
CCCCGTCGCCTGCAGTAATTTTTCAAACAAAGAAAAGAAAACAATTCCAAAAGAAAGCACGCAACAGATTTTAAGGTAACTGGTTCCCATAGAAAGCACTTCCGGATTCGCTGTCTGTGATGAAATATATGCATTCACACCAAAAATTCCAAACAAAAAACAAATCACATAAATAATCAAACCCAGAAACAAACTGTTTCCTGCAACCATTGCCGCCTTTTTAGAATCTCCCTGTCCAAGCGTTCTTGCAAGAAGCGCATTCGTTCCCACTCCGGTTCCAATTGCAATTGCAACCATAAGCATTTGCACCGGAAACACAAGTGTAAGCGCATTCAGCGCAGCCTCGCTCCCCTCCTTCATATTGCCAACAAAAGCACTGTCCACGATATTATAAACCGCCTGCAATGCCATCGATAAAATCATTGGAATCCCCATTTGAATCATAAGTTTATAAACCGGCATTTCCCTCATTTTGTTATTTTCAGTCATGTGAATCCTCCTTTTTTTCTGCAAAAAAATAGAGCAGCAAAACTGGATTTACGCAATTTTGCTACTCGTTCAATAAAGTATTATATTTGTAATTTTTTTAATTGTCAAATGTTTTTTACTGATTATTCCTCCAAAAGAATCTCCTTAATCTGCTCAAGATTTTCAGCAAAATAAATTCCCTGCTGCCTTTCCTCGGTTGATAAATCTTTCTCAATCATATGCCGAAGTAAATCCCTTAAACTGTCATAATAACCGTTAAGATTATAAAGAATACACGGAGCATCCAAATGTCCTAACGACACTTTCGACATAATTTCCGCGATTTCTTCCAATGTACCGGTACCACCAGGAAATGCGATAAAAGCATCCCCCAGTTCAATCATCTTCGCTTTTCGTTCCGACATGTCATTTGTCACAATTAGATTTGTAACATCTTCGTACAAAAAACCTGCATCAATAAAAAACTGTGGTTCCACACCGGTAACCTTTCCCCCTGCACGCAGCACGCTTTCGGCAATTTCGCCCATCAGCCCGGATTTAGAGCCTCCGTAAACAAGCGAATTTCCACTTTCTCCAATCCATGTGCCAAGTTCTCTCACTGCATTTGCAAGTGTGTTGTCGTTTCCTTTGCTGGCTCCAAGATATACGGTAATATTCATAACCTCTCCTTTCGCATAAGGCATCAATCCTTTAAACATCCGATTGGTACTATAAAGATACCATCTTCTCTTTTGTATGCAAACTCGCCTACACCTATAATTATCATTAAAAATGACGGTGCCAGCATTTTGGAAGTGTCAATTTTGTTAGATAACGCCTTTAAATTAGCTGCTCCCTCCTCAATAAGTTTTTGACCACCTAATTTTATTTCAGCCAATCCATATCGACCATTTTTAAGATGAATTACCGTGTCACATTCCAATCCTGATTTGTCTCTATAATGCAAGACACTGCCACCTATTTTTTCTGCATAAACGCGAAGATCCCTAACACACAATGTTTCAAATAACAATCCCATGGTATTTAAATCATTTATTAAGTCCTGCGGTCCAGCCCCCAACGCAGATACTGCAATTGAGGGATCCACAAAATATCTTGTATCCGATGAACGAATGGATGTTTTGGATCTTAAATTGGGATTCCAAGCTGGCATATCTTCAATCACAAAAATCTTTTTCAATGCATTTAAATATGACGCAATAGTATCCTCATTTAATGATTCTGTATCATTTGATACAATATCATTTTTCAACATTGTATTTGCAATTTGTGCACCTTGATTTCTTGCCAAAGACCTCAACAATCTCTTTACTCTTTCAGAATTTTTGCTCACGCCATCTGCCCTATTAATATCTGATTTTATAACAGCCTCATAATAATCCTCTGCTTGTGCTAATGCAATCTTTTCTCTCATTCCAACAGCATGAGGCCATCCCCCTCTGCAAATCAAAAATGCCAATTTATCTATATTTAAATTATTTTCTCCTTCTAGGCTGTCTGGTTTATCAAATAAATCTTTCAAACTCACTTGTCCCGTGGAATCGGCTGATTCGTATAATGACATCGGTCTCATTGTCAGCCATGTAAAACGTCCCGTCCCCGAATGTGTTATATCCTTTGAATCTACCGGCACTGCTGAGCCAGTCAGAATAAATTGCCCCTCCTCACCTCTTGTATCCACCTCGTACCTTGTAGCGTCCCACAGTTTTGGAGCAATTTGCCATTCATCAATCAATCTTGGAGTGTCACCTTTTAATAACCTTTCTGGAGCAATCTCAGACATCTGAATATTCGTTTCCCGTTTGCTCGGCTCATCCATTCTTAAGACACTACGAGCAATCTGCATTGCCGTCGTCGTTTTTCCGCACCATTTGGGTCCTTCAATAACAACTGCTCCTTTCGCCTCAAGCTTATCTTTTAATATTTCATCCACAATACGTGGTTTATATTCTCTCATAATTAGCCACCTCCAATAAAATTATATCATTTTTCGGCGTTTTGGCAATTTATTTTTCGGCGTTTTGGCATTTTATTTTTCGGCGTTTTGGCATTTTATTTTTCGGCGTTTTGGCATTTTTCTATTGTTTTTCCTCAAGTAAATCATCTTCAGTAATCTCACGTATCACTTTACATGGGGAACCTGCTGCAATCACTTCTGCAGGAATATCTTTTGTCACTACACTGCCTGCTCCAATAACACTTCCATCACCAATTGAAACACCGCCTACAACCGTCACGTTGGCACCGAGCCACACATTTTCTCCAAGCGTTATCGGCGCACTTGTCAACATGCGGTTTCTCTGAGACGGATGAATCGCATGTCCGGAACACGCCAGACACACACCGGGAGCAATAAATGCACCCGCTCCTATGTTGATTGGTGAAGTATCCAACATCACCACGTTGTAATTGATAACTGCAAGTCCATGAAAATGAATATTAAATCCATAATCGCACTTAAAACCATCCCCCGGAAATGCAAGCTTATTGTAAGTTCCAAACAACTGCCGCATAATACTTTCTTTTTCTTCCTGAGTATTATCCCCCAAAGAATTCAAACGCTTCAGCAAATCACTTGCTCTTTCCTTCAATTCCTTTGGATTATCAAATGGATTACAATAATATGGCTCCATCGATGTCATTCTCTCCATTGCCTGATTCACATATTCATCTTTTTCTTTACTATTCATCATCTGCATCCTCCGTATTTTTATATCTATATTCTGCCATAGTTACACCTCATCATGCATCATGCATTCTAACGCCCTTGATGAAGCTAATGTATCTTCTCCCATTTTTAAAATATCCTCTCGATTTACCCACTTATAATCAACAGTTTCTCCTTCTTGCAAGACAATAGAATTTTTATCACATTTGGTAACACATAAGTATTCCACAAAAAGTGAATGGTAACCATCATGAACAACCCTTTTTAACTCTTTTAAGTCTGAACAAACAATTCCTGTCTCTTCTCTTAACTCTCTAATTGCACATTCTAACGGCGATTCTCCCTGTAATGCCGAGCCACCCGCTGTCAATTCCCATTTCCCACCAGATTGTTTCTTATAATCCCTCTGCATGAGTAAATATGTACCATCCGTATGTTTCACAATAATTTCCCCTACCAAATGATACACCCCATCTGGAATAACTTCTCCTCTTATAAGCGAACCATCGGCAATCTTATTAAAATATTTATCGTATGCATCCCATTTTTCAATCATAAATACCCTCTCCTTCTGTATAACTAAACTACACCTGATTCCCCCTCATTTTACCACAACACCAAACCTCATGAAAGTAACAAATGCAACGCTTTCGGCAAATTGTAGTTTACATGCCGATACCCCTGCGTGTTTGATAAGCGAAAGCGGCACAAGAGGTGCAAATTTATTTGAGACATTTTACGGAACTTCCAAAAAACCACCACCTATGCTATACTAATCTCAAGATGTTTTGGACGATTTTACAAGTAAAAGGAGGTATTTCATGAACCACAAAAACATCATTTCCAAACTCACTCTGGAAGAAAAAATAGCGATGATTCATGCCGCCGGACTTTTTCGTTCCGGTGCAGTGAAACGACTTAATATTCCTTCTCTTGTTATGTCGGATGGACCAAGCGGAGTTCGTCAGGAATTTGAAAATGACAGTTGGACACCAATTGATGATACAACGGATTTCGTAAGCTGGCTGCCGAGTAATACGTGTCTTTGCACCACGTGGAATCCTAACCTTGCCCGTAAATTTGGCGAAGTGTTAGGGGATGAAGCACGCGGACGAGGAAAAGATGTCATTTTAGCACCCGGCATCAACATCAAACGGACTCCTCTGTGTGGAAGAAACTTTGAATATATGAGCGAGGATCCACACCTTACCGGACGTATGGCAGTCCCTTTGGTGCAGGGAATCCAGTCACAGGATGTAGCTGCTTGTGTGAAACATTTTGCCCTGAATAATCAGGAGTGTGACCGATTAAGTGTCGATACCAAAGTCGATGACAAAACACTTTTTGAATTATATCTGCCGGCATTTTATGATGCATTAATGGAAGGTGGCTCGTATAGTGTGATGGGTGCCTACAACAAATATGACGGCGAATTTTGCTGTGAAAATGCAACGCTTTTAAAAAAGATTCTGCGTGATTTATGGCACTATGATGGGGTTACAATTTCTGACTGGGGCGGCGTACACAACACGGAAAAAACCGCTCTAAACGGGGTTGATATGGAAATGTCCGTCACACCGGATTTTGACGATTATAAGTTAGCAAATCCACTTCTTGAAAAAGTAAAATCCAGAAAAATCGACGAATCCGTAATTGACGAGCGGATTGAGCGGATTTTAACAATGATGGAGCGGATTAAGCTCGGTGACAAAACCAGAAATAAAGGCTGCACAAACACAAAAGACCATCAGCAGACCATTCAGCAAATTGCGGAAGAAGGAATTGTCCTGTTAAAAAATGACACGGCACATCTCCCGCTTTCCAAGGAAACAAAGAAAATTCTTGTCCTCGGCGATAACGCCAAAAGAACACATGCTGCCGGCGGTGGAAGTGCGGAAATCAAAGCACTTTATGATATTTCGCCAATGCTTGGCATGCGTATGGTACTCGGCGGTGATGCACAGATTGACTGGCTGCCCGGTTATTACGTAGATAATGAAAAACATGTAGCCGGTGAAGTCGACTGGCAGGCAGAAAGTCTGGATGTAGATTATACAACAGACCGCGGAAAAGAACAGTTTGACAAAGAAATCCGCCCGATACGTGAGAAGTATCTGAAAGAGGCACTGGATGCCTGCCCGTCCTACGATGAAGTCATCTTTATCGGTGGATTAAACCACGCTTATGACGTCGAAGGATTTGACCGCCCGGACATGACACTTCCATATGGACAAAACGAAGTGATTGAGGCTTTGACAGAAAAATGTAAAAATCTCACCGTGGTACTGATCAACGGCGGTCCGGTTGAAATGCCATGGATTAATAAAGTAAACTCACTGATTCAGACAAGCTACTGTGGCATGCATGGCGGACTTGCTTTAGCACGAGTTCTCTTTGGCGAGGTAAATCCGTCCGGACACTTGGCAGAAACCTATCCGGTTCACCTTTGTGATACACCGACCGAAAAATTCAAATCCTATCCGGGCACAGTGGATAATTCCGGTCAGCGTCATGTGGAATACACGGAAAAATTAATGGTTGGCTACCGCTATTATGAAACCGAAGAAATTCCGGTTCTCTTCCCATTTGGATACGGTCTTAGTTACACAACCTTTGATTTGCATGATTTTTCCGTTGAAAAAACCGACGATGAAACTGTTTGCTGCCGCTGCCAGATTACAAACACTGGAAACAGAGCAGGTGCACAGACCATACAGCTCTATGTCGGCATTCCGGAAGAAGGGCAGCCAAAAAAACAATTGAGGGCATTTAAAAAGGTGGCACTCGCCCCACAGGAAACAAAACATGTTTCCCTCTGCCTTAGCAAAAAGGACTTTTCCACCTATAACTGTAAAAATCAAGCTTTTGTGATAAATGAGGGTACCTATTCCTTATGGATTGGCACTTCGGTAAAAGATATTTTCTTTCAATCCGAAGTCACCCTTTCCCAGAGCGGAATCGTAAAATAATCAACCGTTTCCGTTATCCAAAGTGCGCCCTGTCTGGTTTCGCCGGTGAAATAATTTTTCCACTGTCCCTGTGGAAGGTAATACGTCACTTCACCGGTCTCGTCCATGACAGGGGCCACCAGATAGCGGTCACCAAGCCAAAGTCATACCTCGGGGTGCAATTTCACGATGTGGCGCCAAAAAGGTCAATTCATGTTCTGTCTTATGCTCTTTCCTTTCTTACTTTTTCTGCTGCCTTGCCACAACATTTTTCATCATTTCCACCTTTGCCTTCTCCTGCGGACTCATATTTCTTGTCAGAATCTCAAGCAGCACTTTCGATTCTTCCGGTGAAAAAGATAAATTATGGTTTTTCAGTTTCGTGGTTGCCGCCATCAAAAGCGGTGCGGCATCTTTCATACTTTTGCCCTGCATATTCTCAGCCAGTTCCTTCATCACCTGCAATTTTACCGGATGCATTGTTTTAAAAATGTCATACTCGTCAAACATCGATGTGCTCATTTTCTTCTTCCTCTCCCTCATTTTCCGCTTGTTCGGGCTGTTCCACAGAAGCTGCCTGCATCATTTCCATCATAGAAGAAATCATTTCAAAATCCTTTTGACTCTCCTCCGGCATAAGCATCTTTAACATTTCAAATGGATTTTCCGTGCCCTCTGCCCCGGATGCCTCATTTGCCTTCTGCACCTCACGCATCATGCGAAACAAATCCATCATATGCCGCATCTGAAAAAAAGACATCACAGAATCCATCATCTTCCGCTCTCTGCCACAGGTCAAAGGATGAATTGCCTGAAGCAATCCCTCTACATCAATGAGCTCTCCCTCCGATACATCAAAAAATGGGATTGCCACCTTTAATACCTGTACACTTCTTGTATTATGCATTCGGCTATCCCATTTCATCATCTCAGACCCCGCCTTCAAACAAACGAACTACATTTCCTGTATATCCTATGCGCAAGATGCGAAGCCTATTCCTTTTTTTCTATGGTCTGATTAATATTTCAGACGATCCGGCGTAATTCCAGTCAAAACATGTTCTAAATATTTTTCAGCCAGATATTTTGCCATCGGCAGATTCTGGTCTAAATAATTGCCACACGCCTCCGGTGCTGCACCCGGAATCTCGCCCTCAAAATGACAGACAAACTCAAACATTTCACGAAGCAGTGAGATAATATCTTCCGATTCATAGTCACCGGCAAGCAAAAGATAAAAACCGGTACGGCATCCCATCGGACCAAAATAAATAATCTTATCGCCCCATTCTTCATGATTCCGCAAAAAGGTTGCCCCCAGATGCTCTAACGTATGAATCTCAGCCGTATTCATCACCGGCTCAAAATTCGGTCTTGTCATACGAATATCAAATGTTGTTACCACATCATGTCCGGTACTGTCTTTTCTGCTTACATAAACTCCCGGCAGAAGTCTTTTGTGGTCCACGGTAAAACTCTTAATTGTTTCCATTGCAAAATGCCTCCTTTGCTGCAATTACTCATAATAAACGTCTGTTCGTTTGCTTGGAATCAACTGCTTCATCAAATGTAAAACACGGCTTGCCGCCCTGCCATCATCGATGGAATTATATTTTTTCTTGAACTTTTCATACCTCTGTGCATAAACCGAATAATCATACGAGTGGATATCCTCAATCAACTCATCCGTCGTTGTTGAAATCGGTCCCGGCATCTCTTTGCTGTAACTGAAATAAAATCCACGAAGTTCATTTTTGTATTTATAAAAATCGTAAGCAAAGAAAAACATCGGACGGTTCAAAATACTATAATCAAACATTACGGAAGAATAATCCGTAATTAGTATATCGGACACCAAAAACAACTCTGCAATATCGCGGCTCTGGTCAAAATGATAAATAAATCCCTCATACGGCGACCAGTCAATCGCATCCATAATCAGATAATGGTATTTGACAATCATAATGTACTCATCGCCCAGTTCTTTTTGCAGTTTTTCAAAAGAAATCTGTGGACGGAACTCGTATTTATCATCTTCCGAAAATTCGTCATCTCGCCAGGTTGGCGCATACAAAATAATCTTTTTATCCTCCGGAAGTCCCAGTTTTCTCTTAAAACTTCGGATTCCCTCTGTCGTATTCTCCCGGAACAATATATCATTTCTCGGATATCCGTATTCTAACATTTCTCGGTGGAAATCAAATGCCCGTCGAAATGTCTCCGAGGAAAACGGATTTTGGGATATCAAAAAATCCCATGTATGAACGTTTTTCGTAAAATGTTCTTTGTAGGAATCAATGTCGCTCTCACCCACCATAAATACATCTTCCATATCCAGTGCCAGTTTTTTGAGCGGTGTTCCGTGCCATGTCTGAATATAATAGGTTCCCTTGCGGCGCAGCAAAAACTCCGGCTGTCTCGTATCAAACACCCAAACTTTCGCCGTCGCCATGTAGTACAGATAGCGCAGACGCCCATAGCGGACCTGTCTGCTCATCCCCGGAATATTATACTTTTCATTCTCGTAAAACCAAATACAATCCCAATTCAAATCATATCCGTTTGCCATGAGATATTCGTAAATGTGTTTCGGATTTCCGGAATAACTTTTTCCAAGGCTGCTGTCAAAAACAATGCGATTTTGTTTTACCGGGCACAGATTACACATTAAGTAATAAAACAAAACGACAATCTGTTTTACCAAATGATAAATTCCTTTACGCACGTTGTTCCTCCTTGTAGCTTACTTACTGCTCCGTATCCAATGTACCGTTTTCACGCTCGCCAAACACTTTTTCAATCACGCGCTCAGAAGCATGTCCATCATCCACGCTGCAAAATCTCTCGTAAAATTCTTCGTAACGTTCTTTGTAAGTTTCCTCAATTGCATCCATATGATGTAAAGCATCGACAACGGCATCGTTGGTGCGGAGAATCGGACCCGGAAGTTCTTTCTCCATATCCATATACATGCCTCGGATTTCATCTGCATACTCATCAAAATCATATGCGTAGAACAAAATCGGACGCTTTAAGTTTGCAAAGTCAAAGAATACAGAAGAATAATCGGTAATACAAATATCCGATGCCAGATACAGACGAGACACATCTTCGTACTGGCTTCCGTTATAAACAAATCCTTCGTACTCGGTCAAGTCCAAAATATCGGCAATGTAGTAATGTGTACGCAAAAGTACAACACTGTCCTCACCAAATTCTTTTTGCAGTCTGCCTAAATCAAGAGCCAGCGTAAACTTATATTTACCACGGTCATAGAACTGGTTATCACGCCAGGTTGGCGCATACAAAATTACTCGTTTTCCTTCCGGAATACCAAGTTCTTTCTTCACTTCGGCAGCAATTTCTTCTTTGTTATCCGCATATAGAATATCATTTCTCGGATAACCATATTCCAAAATCTTATCTCTGTCATAAACAAATGCACGCTCAAACACATCCGTTGAAAAACGGTTGGCAGAAATCAAATAATTCCACTCGCGGCCGTGCTTATAAAACAGTGTCTTATGATTCTGGCTTGCAGATGTAATATCATCCATATCAAATGCCAGTTTCTTAAGCGGTGTACCATGCCATGTTTCCAGGAAAACAACACCCGGACGCTTTTTATTCCAAGCAGGCTGACGCACGTTAAAAATACGATATCCACAACGGGATGCGTAATACACATAACGAAGACTATTCATCTTTACTCTCGTATGTTTTCCGGTTTTTGCAAGTGCTTCGGATTTGTTATTTAATACCCAAATATAACGGTACTTATCCCCTCTGGTCTTTTGCAGATATTCATACAGGTATTTCGGGCTGTCGGAGTAACTCTTTCCGAAGAAACTCTCGATAAATACCCAGTCATGACGCAATGGCATTTTCTTGAAAATGTGGCGTTCCAGCACACGATACCACTGAATACGGCTTCCAATCAAACCTTTTTTCTTTTTGCGCCACTTATTGAATTTCATAACCGGTTTTGCCATACGAAATTTCCCCTTGCGGGTAATTGACAACTGCAAACGCTGGAATATACCATACTCTTTAATTACGTTTTTCCATTCCGGCATATTTGCCATTGCTTTCGCAAACTTCGGCGCATTTTCTCTCAAAATTCGTGCCGGATATTTACGCCAGAAGAAATTCATCAAATAATGGTCCAGTGCAAAACGAAGGTCCTTATCTTCCGGTTTAATAATATGCAGACATTTATCATAGGCATCCAAAAATTCACCGCTGCGGTGTCCACGCTTTTTCTGGCAGAGTGCCGGCAGATGAATCTGGTCGTTGCGGTGACGCCAGATATACAGACTGTCACCATCAACCCACATTTTACCCGATGCCAGTTTCAACAATTTCACGCAAAACGTCATATCACTGTAAAAACGTGTCGTTGTATCAAACGAAAGCTCATGCTCCATCACAAAATCCATGCGGATTAAAAAGTGCTGCACCGAATACATTTCCACAAAACGGTCGCGGAGCGTCTGTCCTTCCAACGGTTTTACGCCCTCAATAAAAGTTTCCTGTTTTGCTTTTTCAAAATCAAAATTCACCGGTTTAAACCAAGAACTGTATTTATTACCGGTTGTCATAACTGCCTGTTTCTCTTCTGCCAAATCAAGCAGTCGTTTCAGTGCCCCATCCATCAGGTAATCGTCACAGTCAATGAAATAAACGTACTCTCCTGTCGCTTTCTCTAAACCGATGTTACGGCAGAAAGAAACACCAAACGGATATACCTGTCCGATTTTTTCTTCATACTCATCGAGCAAATCTTCCTCACTCGGATGCAGTTCTTTATCTGTGTAGAGGCTGATGGAATCTCCTTTTTTCTCCATTTCCCGGGCCTGCTCGCGGCGGCGTTCTGCGCTATCTAAGCGTTTCTCCACTCTCTCGTGGATTTTCTGCTCGCGCCACACTGCTGCCGTCTCCTCATTAGCCCGAATGACGTCTTCCGGCAATTCATCCATTGCCAAAAATACTTTGACGTGCGGATTCTCTTTTACGGAATCCGGCACTTCATGACCATCTTTATCATTGACAACAATAATTTCTAAGTCTTCTATCTTTTGTTCTTCAATACTCTGAACACATTCTTCCAAATATGCCTGTCCCTTGAAATAAGGAATTATGACACTTACCTTAGGCATTTTTTGCACCTCCAAATCATTTGCAATTACTTATTTTACAACGAAATTCAAAATACGTCCCGGTACATAAATTTCTTTTACAATCTGTTTGCCGGCAAGCTTATCAGCAATTGCTTCCCGTCCAGCAGCCAACGCATCTTCTTTCGCTGCATCAATGGCAATTTTAACGGTCGCACGTACTTTACCGTTGACCTGTACACCAATTTCCTGTACAGCCTCTACCGTTTTTGCCTCATCAAATTCCGGCCAGCTTGTCTGGAACAAATAACCACCGTAATTTTTCTCATTCCACAATTCCTCTGTAATATGTGGTGCAACCGGATTCAAAAGTACAAGAAGTGTCTTAAACTCGTCTCTTGTAACGGAACCTTTTTTGTAGAAGTCATTAATCAATGCCATCATGGCAGCAATTGCTGTATTGTACTTCAAGGTTTCAAAATCGTTACTTACTTTCTTAATGGTCTGATGCATTTTTGTCTCCAAGTCAGCGGAATAGCCTTCTTCATCTGTCACCATATCTTTTAACTTCCATACACGCTCTAAGAAACGGCGGCAGCCTTTTACTCCATCTTCTGACCATGCAGCAGCGGCATCAAACGCACCAATAAACATTTCGTAGGTGCGGAGTGTATCAGCACCGTATACATTTACAATATCATCCGGGTTTACAACATTACCACGGGATTTGCTCATCTTCTCGCCATTTTCACCAAGAATCATACCATGGGATGTTCTCCTCTGATATGGCTCTTTGGTCGGTACTACGCCCTGGTCATATAAGAACTTATGCCAGAAACGGGAATACAAAAGGTGAAGGGTCGTATGCTCCATACCACCATTGTACCAGTCAACCGGCAGCCAGTATTTGAGAGCCTCTTTGCTGGCAAGTGCTTCATCATTTGTTGGGTCAATATAACGCAGGAAGTACCACGAAGAACCAGCCCACTGAGGCATTGTATCTGTCTCACGCTCTGCTTTTCCGCCACAGCATGGACAAGTTGTCTCAACCCAGGAACGGATTTTGGAGATTGGAGATTCCCCGTTATCCGTTGGTTCATAGTTGTCTACCTCCGGCAGACGAAGCGGAAGTTCTTCTTCAGGAATCGGTACATAACCACATTTTTCACATTTTACAATCGGAATCGGCTCACCCCAGTAACGCTGTCTGGAAAATACCCAGTCACGCAGTTTGAAGTTTTTCTTTGCCGTTCCCACTTTCTTATCCTCTAACCAGGCAATAATTTCTTTCTTTGCCTCTTCTACAGATTTACCGGTTAAAAATCCGGAATTCACAAGAGTTCCCGTAGCAACATCCGTGAAGGCCTCTTTTTCCACGTCACCGCCTTCAATTACTTCATGAATCGGCAAATTGAATTTCTTGGCAAATTCCCAGTCACGGGTATCATGTGCCGGTACCGCCATAATCGCTCCTGTTCCGTAGCTCATCAATACATAATCGGATACCCAGATTGGAATTTCCTCACCATTTACCGGATTAATTGCCAAAAGTCCGTCAATTGCTACACCTGTTTTATCTTTTGCTAACTCGGTTCTCTCAAAATCGGATTTTCTTGCTGCCATCTCACGGTAGGCTACAATCTCATCCCAGTTTTTAATCTCATCTTTGTACTTATCCAGATATGGATGTTCCGGAGATACTACCATGTAAGTTACACCAAACAAAGTATCCGGACGTGTCGTGTAAATGCGGAGTTTTTCTTCTTTATCTTTAATCTGGAAGTCTACTTCTGCACCATGAGAACGTCCAATCCAGTTTTTCTGTGAAACTTTGACTCTTTCAATATAGTCAAGTCCATCCAAATCATCAATCAATTTATCTGCATATGCCGTGATTTTAAGCATCCACTGGCTCTTTACCTTACGGATAACCGGACTTCCACAGCGCTCACACACACCGTTTACAACTTCCTCATTGGCAAGACCGCATTTACAGGAAGTACACCAGTTAATCGGCATCTCTGTCTTGTAAGCAAGTCCTGCTTTGAATAATTTCAGGAAAATCCACTGGGTCCATTTGTAGTAATTTGGATCTGTTGTGTTAATTTCGCGATCCCAGTCAAAGGAATAGCCAAGTGCCTGAAGCTGTGCTTTAAATCTTGCAACATTCTTCTTCGTTACTTCCTTTGGATGTACTTTATTTTTAATTGCATAGTTTTCTGTCGGAAGACCAAACGCATCCCATCCCATCGGATAAAGTACGTTGTAGCCCTGCATTCTTCTTTTACGTGCTACGATATCAAGTGCCGTATACGGACGCGGATGTCCTACATGAAGTCCCTGTCCGGATGGATATGGAAATTCAACAAGGGCATAATATTTGGGCTTGCTGAAATCATTAGTTGCCTGAAAAGCTTTTTCGTCTTCCCAGACTTTCTGCCATTTTTTTTCAATTTCTTTTGGATTGTAACTCTGACTCATTTTTTTACCTCTTTTCTTATTGTCACTCATTTAATGCCGATTCCGGCGTTGATGTCGGTGTTGGTTCTGCCGTTTGTGACGGCGTTGGTGTAAGGGTCGGTGTTGGCGTCGGTGTAACTGCCGGTGTCGGTGTTGGCACAACAACCGGTTTCTTTTCCACCTGCTTCACTGTAATCTTACATACCTTTTTTATTTTACTGCCATCGGTTGTCTCCACAAAAATTTTACAAGTTCCCTTTTTCTTTGCTTTTACGACACCTTTTTGATTGACAGTTGCAATCTTTTTATTGGAAGAAGTGTATTTCATCTTCTTGATCATCGCTTTTTTCGGTAAAATCTTTTTTACCCGAATCGTAAACTTAGCATCCTTCTTTTTACCACCAATTTCCAATGTCTTTTTCGTAGTACTCAGCTTGATACTCTTTACCTTAATCAAATATGGATTATGAATATCCGGATCAGTCGGATCCCATCCCATATGCCCGGATAACTTCTGTGCCTTCGGCTTGCCAAGCGGTCCTGCCTTTGGCGAATTGTAAATTACTACTTTTGTGCCGGATGGACAATTATCATAAATCCATTTGCTGTCTGCCACCGTCAATCGGATACATCCATGAGATGCCATCGTTCCCAACCGATTAAACTGAGCATAGGACTGTGTATTTTTCTTTGGCTGATAATACCATACCGAATGAAACAAAAAGCCTCCATAAATTCTTGTACAGTACTGACCGTAAGACGGTCCCAGCAGTGCATGCCACCGATATTTTTCTCTCAAAGAAAAAGTGCCGACCGGTGTCGCTTTGCCCGATGAACAGACAAATGCTTTATATGGTTTGTACTTTCCTTTTTTCGTATGACGGTATACCGTCACCGTATTCTTTAATTTGTTTACTTTTATCTTATATATGTTTTTCTTTGCTGCCGCATTTGTTGTCTGAAAATTCGCTGTCAATACTAAGAGAAACAACAAAACGAATAAGCTGATTTTCTTCTTCAAAACTACCTCCTATTTGTGTCAAAATGTACGCAAGCATACTATTTTATAATACCAACACTAAAATCCTTTGTCAAGGACTGTGATAGGAGAGTTTGCGGCAGTTTTTTAGGTTCCGTAATTCCGTAGAAAAGCTTTGCGTCTCGTGGGCACTCTCGTTTAACAAACGCGTAAGGGTATGGGCATGCAAAATACGCAAGCCTCATACCCACGTGTTTGTACCCACGAGTCACAAAGTTTTTCTACGGAATTACTGGAATCCAAAGGAACTGGCAGCAAACATTTGCCACAAGCTCGTCATTCAAATATCTCCCCCTCAATGCTTTGGTTCATTTATCCGCGAGGTCTAGAGAATAATTCCGACTATCACCTCATACACTGTAACAATCATACTGAGGTCATGATGAATGGATTGGATTGAGTCGTTTTTACAGAACTATGGCATTTGGGCTATGTTTGTGCTGATTATGTTGGAATATGCCTGTTTTCCTGTTTCGAGTGAGATTATTCTGCCATTAGCGGGGGTTATGGCTGCCGGGCAGGGGTTGTTTTTTCCATATCTTGTCCTTTTGGCAACGGGAGCAGGACTGATTGGGGCACTGATTCCGTATGGCATTGGCAGGTTTGGCGGTTCTCCACTGTTGGAACGCATTATGAAACGTTTTTCTTCTATGGAGAAACCAATCCTAACCTCCTACCGTGTCTTTGGCAATCACGAAAAAAGTGCCGTTCTAGTCAGCCGTGTGATTCCTCTGTGCCGCACCTATATCGGCTTTGTCGCGGGTGCCATGGGGCAGAATATCAGCCGTTATCTTTTGTATTCTGCCATCGGCATTGTTACATGGAACACGGTATTAACCGGTCTTGGTTATTATTGTTATCAATACAAAGATTTGTTCTTTCATTATTTTGATAAATACAAGCATGTTATTTTTTATACAGGTATTGTCCTATTAGTAATTTTCGCCCTCAATGCTATTAGAAAAAAACGGGCAGCACGCGAAACAAACCAAGAAGAATAAGAAGTATGCCACTGATTCCATTGAGACGGCGCACGTGGTATATCCTCTGCCCGCCAATCCACAAAAAGGCTCCACATAAAAAAGCGGTACATACAGGAAATAACCAGATTATGGTTCCCTGACCGACCAGACTAAGTGCTGCACTCACCGAATCAAGCGCAAGGGCACTTCCCAACGCACTGCCTTCTTTTATATCAATGCTTCGGGAATTATCTTTGTCATACTGTACTTCCCCTTTGTTTTGCAACACACGGATGCACGTTTTTGCGCCAAGCAAAATCAAAATCCCACCGCCAATAAGGCGAAAACAAGGTTCCGGCAGCCCCGCAAGGCATGTCGAACCCGCAAAAAGTGCAACCGCTGTCAGCACGCCATTTAATAACGCAATAAATAATCGGATTCGTTTGGGTATGCAAATGCCCGACATTGCATATGCCATACCAATCCCCAGCGTGTCAAGGCTCACCGACAACGCCAATAAGCAAACAACAAACACAAGCTCCTCCTGCCACTTCCTTATTCTATTTTATGCAAATAAGGGAAAAGAGGAGAGTCCTTTCGACAAAAACAGTCAAATATTTTGGAGGTAAGTATGAACTGGTATCAAATGGAATCACAGGAAGTAATGGATAAACTCAACCGTTTCAAAGACCGGGGCTTATCCCAAAAAGAAGTTATCAAACGCCAGAGACATTATGGAAAAAATGAATTGCAAAGCGAAAAAGGTCCCGGATTTTTCCGTCAGTTTGCCGCGCAGTTTAAAGATTTTATGATTCTTACTTTACTGGCAGCTGCCGGCATTTCTTTTTTTGCTTCTTATGCACAGGGAGAAATGAATCTGACCGACCCTTTAATCATTCTGGCAATCGTTATCCTAAATGCTCTGCTTGGCATTTATCAGGAGAAAAAGGCAGAACATTCGCTGGCTCACCTTCGTTCTCTGCAAACACCACAATGTCAGGTACTAAGGGATGGAAAACGCCAGACCATATCTTCTCCGGAACTTGTGCCGGGGGATTTAGTCTATCTTGACACCGGCTGTCTTGTTCCCGCCGACGGCAGGCTTCTTCTTACGCACAATCTGTCTGCAAATGAATCTGCCCTTACCGGCGAAACAGGAAGCATCGAAAAAACTTCTGACTCACTGCATATGGAAAATCTCTCGCTTGGTGACCAGCTCAATATGGTATTTTCAGGTACAATGATTACGACCGGAAATGGACTGTTCTGCGTTACGGAAACCGGTATGAATACGCAAATTGGAAAAATTGCCGGTATGCTTTCCCATGAACAGGCACCGCAGACACCTCTTACCAAACGCCTCAATCACACAGGAAAAGTGCTTGGCATCCTGGCGCTGATTATCTGTGCGATTCTTTTTTTCCTGGGATTGCAGAAAAATCAGCCAGTTTTTGATATGTTTATGACTTCCGTCAGTCTTGGCGTCGCAGCCATTCCGGAAAGTCTGCCAGCCCTCGTTACCATTATGCTGAGTCTTGGCGTTGAGCGCATGGCAAAACAATGTGCCGTTATCCGCCATCTTCCTGCCGTGGAAACACTCGGCAGTGCCTCCGTTATCTGCTCGGATAAGACCGGCACGCTTACCCAGAATCGCATGACGGTTCGAAATGTATACAGTACCGAAAACGAAAAAACCTTGCTTCGTTATTTTCTGCTCTGCAACAACCAATCCGGTCCACTCGAACACGCACTGATTCATTACGGTGCATCAAGCGGACTTATTTATACGGATTTACGAAAAGAATTTCCAGTTATTGAAGAAATCCCATTTGACTCAATCCGCAAGCGGATGACAACACTGCACCGGACACCCAATGGATATTTAGCAATAACTAAGGGTGCTCCGGAATTTATCCTTGCCAACTGTCACTCGTATCTCGATAAAGATGGCAGCACACGTCCACTGACACATACGATGCGGCACAGGTTAAATGAGCAAATTGAAAATTACACCGCCAATGCACTTCGTGTCATTGCTCTCGGTTTTTGTCTGCACAAAAGCCGCCCGGACAACAATTCCTTAGAATCCCATTTGGTTTTTCTTGGGATGGCAGGTCTGATTGACCCGCCCCGCCCGGAAGCTTACGCCGCTGTTAAAAACTGCCAGCACGCCGGAATCCGCCCAATTATGATTACCGGCGACCATAAAAATACCGCCGCGGCGATTGGTAAGGAACTTGGCATCTGCCAGACAAAAGACGAGGTCATTACGGGAGCCGACTTAGATACCATCAGCGACCGTTCACTTCCGACGGCACTCAAAAAATATCATGTTTTTGCCCGTGTATCCCCAGCGCATAAAGTCCGTCTCGTAAAAGGGTATCAGGCGATGGGAAATGTCGTTGCCATGACTGGTGACGGTGTCAATGATGCCCCTGCCCTAAAAGCAGCGGATATCGGCTGTGCCATGGGACGCACCGGAACCGATGTTGCCAAAAATGCATCTGACATCATTCTGATGGACGATAATTTTTCCACTATTGTAAGTGCCGTCCGGGAAGGGCGCGGTATTTACGATAACATAAAAAAAGCCATACATTTCCTCTTGTCTTGTAACATCGGGGAAATCATGACGATTTTTGTTGCTATCTTTTTCGGGCTGTCTGCACCACTTTTACCGGTACAACTGTTGTTTATTAATCTCGTGACGGATTCTTTTCCGGCACTATGCCTCGGTGTCGAGCCACCGGATCCGGACAGCATGAACCGTCCGCCATTATCGAAAAATGAAAGTATCTTTCACTTTGATACCGTCTTTCAGATGGTTTTAGAAGGTATGTTCATCGGCTCCTTAGCACTTTTTGCCTATACAAGTGGCAATTCCACCATGTGCTTTGCCGTACTTTCTTTATCGCAGTTAGTTCACTCGTTTAATATGAGAAGCGAGCACTCGCTGTTAGAGACGGGGATTCTTGGGAACAAAAAACTTTTATTTAGTGTATTGTTCTGCATTGTCCTGCAATGTCTGGTCATCTGTATGCCCGTTCTCCAGCCTATTTTCCATACGCAGTCACTTAATCTGCGCGAATGGGTTGTCGTAGGTATTTTATCTCTGATGCCGATTCCCCTCATGGAAATCAGCAAGCGGCTTCACGGATAAACTCACGGATTCGCTGAATGAGAATTTCTTTTACATCTTCCCCCGGATACTGTGTGGCGAGCATGTGTTTCATCAACATGCCGCCCGCTTTATTCGCGTGTCCGCCGCCAGCACCAATTCCACAGCTGACTTTTTCCGCTAAATCACTCGCCGGCAAATTTTTTTTCGCACTTCGTACTGACATTTTATATCCAATCGGCGTTTCATTATATACCACACAGCAGTCAACAGTCGCCACACAATTTACCATATCACTAATAACGCCAAGCAGATTTGGATCACATGGTTTTGTATGCAGCAGCGCAAAACGCTTTTCCTCATCATAGTAATAGTGAGACAACGCTTCTCCTGCTATTTCCAAATCCTGACGCTGTAAATTCGCATGAATCATTTCATCGAGACACTCTCTGTTAATCTGCAGAGAATCACGCATCTGTCTGTCTGCCGGATAATAAATTTCAGACAAACTGCTGGTATCACTATACAAACCATAATACAACGCCGTTGCCACCTGCCAGTTCTCATTTACCGGATACCCCGCCTCCAAAAGCAGTTCCCAGACCACGGTACAACAACTTCCGAATTCCGGGAAAATAAAACACCATTCATCCGTTTCTACACAAATCGGATGATGATCAACCATCGCCACTTTTTTCACCGGCATGGATGTAATATTACCACCCTCATACTGGCAGTCCACGGTAATCAAAATATCATGTTCCGGCATTTCATTCACATATCGAATCGGAATACCAAGGTGCTCCACCATCAATTTCAGCGATGGCTTTGTAATTTGATGTTCCCCTGCATAAATCAAATTTACCTTTTTACCCAGATTCATAAAATACGCATACAAACCAAACGCAGCCCCCATCGCATCCGCATCCGGACTGTCATGGCACTGTATACAAATCGAATTGAATTCTGCAAATTGTTTGAGAAACATAAAACGCCTCGCCTCCCTCTCCTTTGTGGATTAAACTGTTTTTAGAATAGCAAAAAAAGGGGGAAGATTCAAGATTTTTATTATCTATATTTTTAGGAAACATCATCTGTCAATAGAGCCCCAAAAAAAGTTCATTCGTAAGAGACTATAAAGCAAAGCATTATCTTGTCTCAAACGAATGAACTCCTTTTTTAATTATAGATTAAGCGTCAACCATATACTCATGTGCCTCACCGTTTGTATCCGTTACTACAATCGTATGAGATACACCTTTCTTCACATACAGATTCAGTTTCCACTTATAGTTCGTAGTACCAGACTGTGCATTGATGTAAAAACTGCTGATTCCCTGGTCTACCCCATCAATCGTCACTGACTGAATACCGGAAAGTTTTGTTGTGTCAATCTCTGTACCAACATAAGTATCTTGGGTTTCCCATGTTGAGCCAAACATCGTCTTTCCACTGTTCGTACTATAGCAGGCACCACCGGTTACTGTCACTTTACAAATACTCTGGCTCTTTCCATCTCCAATTGCATAGGTACTGCCACCTGCGGAAATGATACCGCCATAGATTCCAATCTTCATCGTTTCAGCTGAGGCATCTGCAGTACCACCGCCACCAACTCCGGCTCCGTTACCGGAAGATGTGGCATAAATATTACCACCGTAGATGTAAATTTCTCCGCCACCTTTAGCGTACCTTGATTCACCGATTCCTGCAGCATTTCTTCCTGTATTGCAGGCTATAATCGTACCGCTCCTGATAATAATACGTCCTAATGTGCTAGATGTCTTACCATCTGATGCAGCACCAATTCCTGCCGATTCGTTACCGCCTAATGCCGTCAATTGGCCATCACCGGATATCGTCAGTTCACAACCGGACGGAACCTCGATTCCTGCATGATAGCCGGAACCGGTCAATGCGGATGTTCCAGCTAAGATAAGATTTACCTTAGCATCACCACTTAATTTAATTGGACTTGACTCACTCGATGTACAAACAAGATTATCTAACGTAATCGTATGAGTACCGCCCGTTACTAAAATATAATATGCTGTTGCCGATTGTGCTGTACTGGAAATCGTGTAATTTCCGGTAAATGCAGTTTCTTCTGCACTACCAATTGTATATCCGGTTGCACTGATTACAATACTTCCTTGCGCCAAATCCAATTCTTTTGTCTCTGCCGGTTCCGGTTCAGCCGTCGGCTCCGGAGTCGGTGTGGTAACCGGCGTAGGTGTTGGCGTAGCATCCGGATCAACGGTTGGAGTTGCCGTTGGAGTTGCCGTCGGAGTTGCCGTCGGAGTCGCCGTCGGAGTCGCAGTTGGTGCCACAGTCGGCGTTGCGGTCGGCTCTACAACTCCATTTGCCAGATTAATCAATGCCGTAAACGCTTTTTTCGGCAGATAATTTTCATCAAACAGTGATGGATAATAGGTACTTCCATTACTGTAAAAACTATTCAGCCAAGTATCCAAATCTGTCAGATTCCAGAATGTAACATTACTTACATTTACCGGAGCAGACGTATCATCCATTCGCTGTAATATAATATTCATGAACTTCTGGTATGCTGCTGCCAGTGTCTCATTACCCGCCTCTGAATTATCCTTACTTGCAAAATCAAGCTCAGTAATCTGCACCTCATAGCCATTTTGCTGGAATAATTTCAGTGCATTTTTAATATTATCACCATCTGCCACACCAAGATTAGTCTGATGTGCCTGCATGCCAAGACCATCAATATTTCCGGCATCTTTTGCATCTGCAAGATATTTCACAACTGCCTTCATCTGTCCCGGCGATGCCAGTCCGACAAAATCATTGTAGAACAATTTTGCCGATGAATTTGCTGCTTTTTCAGCTTCTCTCGCATATTCAAAAGACTTTGTAATATAAGTATTGTCGTCGTCTGTAAAAATAGCACCATACAAACTTGAACTTACTGTCCGTAATTTACAGCCATTGCTGTCAATTACCTCATTTACTACATCGTAAGCATATACAACGCCCGGATAATTAGTCTCTGCATAGGTAATAACCTGCTTAACATAACTTTCAATTCGAGCAAGCATCGTCTCTTTGTCAACAAGATTTGTAATGTTTTTCTTAGCTGTTCCCGTACCATCATACTCCGGTGTGTAATTCTTACAGAAATACCAATCCGGTGTCTGCGAATACCAGACAAGCGTATGGAAACGCACATTTAAATCATTTTCCTGAGCAAGCGATAAACATTTATCAATCACATCTGTATTAATAACCGGCATGCCATCTTCCGATGCTTTTGTTGCCTCTTCGTTCAAAAGATTCTCCGGTTTCAGCTCATCTGCAAATGTAACCGTACTGTAATGATGTTTAATAAATGATAAAATCTCCGGATTCTGCAAATTATAGCTGTAAACTGCACATCCCATCGGGAAGCGGTTTGCATATGCCTCTTTCAGACTTGGTGCAGCAAGAACTGCATCCATATCCAAATGCTTCTCCGTAATAGAAATATTGTCTACATAAAAATCATTTGAATAATTTGCCATTTCAAAATAAAGTGACAATTTACTTACATCACCCGGTGCCACAACCGTTGCGTCCACTTTTGTCCATGTACCATTCGGCACAACTACATTCTGCACGATTGTATAAGCCATCGCTCCCGCATAGTCCATCGACTCCCACATGCAGTTTATCGTCTTGTTGCCACCCGTTGTCTGCTTTACATACGCCTCAATCTTATACGTTGTAAAATCAGTCACATTGTGAGTGATATCAATCATCGGTCCTGCCCAGTTTTTCACACGGTTGGAAACTTTCAAACAATAGTTGTCATTATAACCGCCCTCTACAACAGTCAGATCTTCTTCGCCCTGACGTCCGGTCACATATTGATTGGTACCGTCTTCAAAATCCAAAAGCAATGCTTTTGTCGGATCCTCTACCGGAATCGGGGTGCCCGGAACCTTCGTCGGTTCTGCTGTTGGTGTTGCAGTTGGCTCATCCGGGTCTGCCGTCGGTGTAACCGTAGGTCCTGCCGGCTCATTTGTTGCAGTCGCAGTAGGCTCCGCCGGCTCTGTCGTCGGTGTTACAGTTGGTGTCCCTGGCTTCTGCGTCGGGGTTGCAGTCGATGTGCCCGGTTTCTGCGTTGGGGTTGCAGTCGGTGTGCCCGGTTTCTGCGTCGGGGTTGCAGTCGGTGTGCCCGGTTTCTGCGTTGGGGTTGCAGTCGGTGTCACTGCCGGTTTCTGCGTTGGGGTTGCAGTCGGTGTGCCCGGTTTCTGCGTTGGGGTTGCAGTCGGTGTCACTGCCGGTTTCTGCGTCGGTGCTTTGGTTGGTACTTTTGTCGGTGCATTAGTCACAACTACTGTCTTTTTCTTTCTCACCGTAACCTTGCAGGTTTTCACATACTTCTTGCCCTGATAACGGAAACTTGCTGTAATCTTCGCTGTCCCCGCCTTTTTCGCTTTCACTTTTCCTTTCTTGGAAACTGTCGCAATTTTCTTGTTTTTGCTCTTCCATGTTACTTTTGTCTTCTTGCTTATATTTTTAACCTTAAGCGTTAAGGTTTTCCCCACAGTTATTACCGCTTTTTTCTTTGATAAAGCAGGCTTTTTCTTTGCTGCCTGAGTTGGCATAGAAAAAGAAAATACCATGCTTGCTGCTAACATCCATGCTAACAGCTTTTTACCATTCTTTTGCATACACAAACCTCCAATTCTATCCTTGAATTAATACTACTGATATTCTCTCATTTTAACATTTGGGAATCTATATTGCAATAACTAAAATCTTATCCTCTCATAAGCATTTCTTTAATGCAAACAGGGACCGGTCTGGCAAGAACCGGTCCCCAAAAGAGAAACAATTAGTTGTGACAATCTCCTATTTAATTTACGGCTCTGCAGCCACCTCATCCGGTGGTGCTCCACCTGGCTTTTTAACATCCTTTTTCTCTACTTTTTTCCCTTTGATTTTTGCTTTTGCAAAGAGTGCCTGTAATACAATAAAGAAGCAAAGCAGTGCGGAAAGTACAATTCGTACCCACCAGCTTGACAATGTACCCTGTGTTGTAATCAGACTGGTAATGGTTCCTTTAATCAGTACACCAAATGTTGTACCAACAACCGTTCCGACACCTCCCGAAAGAAGTGTTCCGCCGATTACTGCTGCCGAAATAGCATCCATTTCCAAACCTTTTGCCTGTTCTACAAATCCGGCACAACTGTTCAAGCAGAATAAGAATCCACCCAAGCCGGCCAAAAGACCATCTAAAATATAAGCTTCAAACTTCGTTCTTTTTACATTTAAGCCCATCATCAATGCACTCTGCTGGCTGCCGCCGATAGCAAATAATTTGCGTCCGAATTTTGTATAACGAAGCATAATAGCAATCAAAACAACCACAATTAGTGCAATCACAACCGATGGATATATATATGCCGGCCGGAATACCCCATGTTTATTATATGTTCCAATCGGCAGTTCAATCTGATATGTTGCCCATTTCTGAAACAAACCGTTTTTAATGGAAATCATATCTGTACTTATCATAGCCGTAAGTCCTCTTCCTAGAAACAAACCCGCCAGAGTAACGATAAACGGCTGAATTTCCAGGTAGGAAACTAAATAGCCTTGAAGCAAGCCAAACAGTAATCCAATACCAAGTGAAATCGCAAGAGCTGCATAAGGACTCATCCCCTTATTTTCCATAGCATAAGCACTCGCCATACAAACCAATGCGGTTACCGAACCAACCGAGATATCAATTCCTCCGGTAATCATAACGATTGTCATACCACAACCAATTACAATCAATCCGGCATTGTTAATAAACAAGTTGGTAAACATCTGCGGTTTTGCAAAACCTTTGTCTGCAAATACAATCATTCCTGCTACATACATTGCAATAAACAACACAATTGTAATAATGAAAAGAAATGTATTGCTGTTAAATCTTTTTGTCTTTGCCTTCAAAAATTCACCCATTACTGTTCACCTCCCTGTACTACTGCCTTTTTCGACTGTCTCTTCGCTTTGTAATTCTGCATTGCCTTTTTGTAAACCGGGCTCTGAAGAACTACGATAATGATAACAACGATTGCTTTATAAACCGGGAGCTGGTCAGACGGTACACTCATAGCATACAGCGTTGTTGTCAACGCCTGAATCGTATAAGCGCCAATTACTGACCCCATCAAACTAAATTTACCACCACTTAAGATGTTTCCACCTAACGCTACTGCTAAGATGGCATCCATCTCAAGATTCAGACCAATGTTGTTAGCATCTGCGGAATAAATTCGGCTCGAAGCAACAATTCCTGCAAGCCCTGCCAGGGCTCCGCAAATTACATAGGTGAGGAATTTAATTCTTGTAGAATTTAATCCAATCAAGCGGGATGCATGACTGTTAATTCCTACACTTTCAATATACATACCAAGTGCTGTCTTATTTAATACCAAATAGGCAACAACAACGGCTGCGACTGCAAAGATGACCGGTGTCGGAATTGGTCCGAGAAATCCACCCATTGCCTTGTAAGATTCCACACGGACATATGTAATCTGTCCTTGTGTAACCAACTGGGCAATACCGCGCCCTGCAGTAAACAAAATCAATGTAGCAACCATTGGCTGGATATTTAGTTTCGCAACCAAAAAACCATTAAACGCGCCGCACAAAGCAGCAACTAAAATTCCGGCAATCGCAGCAATGATAATCGGAGCAGCCAGTGTATTTGTACTTACTTCACCGCCGGACAAAATCTGACAGCAAACAGCAGCGGCAACCGCCATAACAGCACCAACACTGATATCCTGACCACCGGAAGCAGCTGTTACTAATGTCATACCAATGGCAAGTATAACAAGTTCAGAACCTCGGTTAATCACATCAATCAGCCATCCACTTAATTGTCCGTCCTTTAACGTTATATTAAAGAAATCCGGTGTTCGAATCACATTTACAAGCAATACGATAAACAAACACACAATCGGCATAAATAATCGCATTCCTGTTATTTTTTTAATTTTCTCAGCCATTATTCATCACCTCCCGCAATTGCTTTCATAATGGATTCTTGTGACAAATCCTCTTCTTCAATTTCGCCAACTTTTTTTCCGTCACGAAGAACTGCCATACGGCTGCAGGTTCGAAGCATCTCCTCAATCTCGGAGGATATAAAGGTGACTGCTTTTCCCTCATCCGCCAGTTGAAGTACTAATTTCTGAATTTCTGTCTTTGTTCCGATATCAATTCCTCGTGTCGGTTCATCCAAAATCAGGTAATCCGGATTCGTAAGCAGCCATCTGGCAATAATCACCTTCTGCTGGTTTCCGCCGGATAAGCTCTTAATCGGAGTTTCACGGCTTGCTGTTTTAATCTGCAGCAAGTCAATGTATTTATCCGCAAATTCTTCCATCTGTTTGCGGGATAATAACTTAAACATTCCACGTTTTGCCTGAAGTGCCAATATAATATTTTCGCGAACAGACAAATCGGCAATGATTCCTTCCTTTTTTCTATCTTCCGGCAAATATGCCATGCCGGCTTTCATCGCATCCAATGGGGATGAGATTTTAGTATCTTTTCCTTTGACTTTCAGCACGCCGGAATCGGCTTTGTCAGCACCGTAAATGGCACGAACCATCTCTGAACGTCCGGATCCAAGAAGTCCTGTAAGTCCGATTACTTCTCCTTTGTTGATTGTCAAATCAAACGGTCGAATTGTACCTGCATGACCTAACCCTTTGGCCTCAATCAACGGTTCTAAATGTTTTTCATGCTTATATTCACCCTTGATATCTGCTAAGTCATCAAAATCTTTTCCCATCATTTTAGATACTAATTTTACACGTGGAAGTGATTCCACTTCATACTCACCAACCAATTCACCATTTCTCAGTACAGTGATTCGGTCACACACTTCATATACCTGTTCCAAAAAGTGTGTTACAAAAATAATTCCTACACCTTCTGCTCTCAATTTTCGCATCAGGACAAATAATTTCTGAACCTCGTCATCATCCAAAGAGGATGTCGGCTCATCCAAAATTAAAACTCGGCATTTCATATCCACAGCTCGGGCAATTGCTATCATTTGCTGAATTGCCAAGGAACACTCGTCCAAACTCTGAGTTGGTGCCACATGGATATCGAGATTCTTTAAAACCTCTGTCGACTTGCGATTCATCGTGCGCCAGTCTATCATACCAAATCTTCTTGGCTCTCTGCCGATAAACAAGTTTTCTGCAACCGTAAGATTCGGACATAAATTTACTTCCTGGTATACGGTACTGATACCATTTTGTTGTGCTTCCTGCGGTGAATGATTCACTATTAATTCCGGTTTGTCTCCCGCTTTTTTTACCATGTAAATCTCACCCGTCTGAAAATCATGAACACCGGTTAACACTTTAATCAAGGTGGATTTACCTGCACCATTTTCCCCCATCAGGGCATGGATTTCTCCTTCCCGTAATGTAAAATCTACATTGGATAATGCCTTCACTCCGGGAAAAGTTTTGCTGATATTACTCATCTTTAATACAATATTCTCGCTCATCTTTCCCTCCATCTACCTGCATAACAGGATATTTTCTAATTGAGAGAGGAAGAAATCATTCCTCCTCTCTCACTCAATTTGTTACTGATTTTGTTTCATTTTTTTACATTGTGTTTGAATTAATACTTACGAGCGCCCATTACCTCATCTGTCACAACCGTTACCGGATACTCTTTTCCGTCAACAGTTACCGATTTTACAGTATCATCATGAGCAAACATTTCTTCATCTACGTAAGCTTTCTTCTCTGGTGTTTCTTTGTTCTCAAGCTGTTTGATGATTGCTTCTACACGTGGTCCATGAAGTGGGTTACACTCTGTATTCAAAGTGATTTCACCAGACTGAACTTTCTTCAAACCTTCTTTTGTACTATCGAAGGAGAATACCATCATGTCTTTGTCTGCACCAACTTCATAACCTGCTGCTTTGATTGCATCAATTGCACCAAATGCTTCGTTATCGTTCTCACAGTATACAACATTGATGTCTTTTTTGTACTTCTTCAAGAAGGACTGCATAACTTCCTGACCTTTTGCCTGTGTAAATTCACCGGTTGTTTTGTCAAGAAGGTTCCATCCATTTGCAGCTACAGCATCATCCAAACCTTTGGTACGGCCAATCTGTGCCGATGCACCGATTGTACCCTGAATATTAACCAGTTTCATATCTTTCATGTTCTTTGCTTTCATGTAAGCATCCAAGTAAGCTGCTGCCTTTTTACCTTCCAGTTCGAAGTTAGAACCTACCCATGCAGTATACAAACTGTCATCTTTTACATCTACCATACGGTCAACAATGATAACCGGGATTCCTGCCTGTTTTGCCTCACCAAGAACGGCATCCCATCCGGTCTCAGTAACCGGTGCAAGTACGATGTAATCAACATCCTGCTGGATAAAGTTACGGATAGCTGAAATCTGATTCTCCTGTTTCTGCTGTGCATCGTCAAAAATCAATTCATAACCATTGTCTTTGGTAAATGTTGATTTCATTGATTCTGAGTTTGCTGTACGCCAGTCAGATTCTGCACCTACCTGTGAAAATCCAACCGTAATTACATCGGAAGATCCTTCTTCTTTCGCTGTGTCATTTGTGGAAGCATCACCACCTCCACATGCAGTAAGGGAAAACGCCATTACTGCAGTAAGCATTCCTGCTACTACCTTTTTCATGAAATTTTTTCTCATAACTCAATTCCTCCTTTTCTGTATGAGTTCTCGTTTTTGTATCTCCATCATAATAAAAAATAACCAAAAGTCCAATGGATATTCTTTTGGTTATTTTTGATTTTTCTATTCTTTTTTTCATAAATGATTGAAAAAATTACGGCAAGGGTGATTTTTTTACGATTCCCATGGCAGCCACACCTCAACACATGTTCCTTCCTGCAATACGCTGTCGATGGAAAGTCCATATTCTTCTCCAAACTTCAACCGGATTCTTTCATTCACATTATACAAACCATAAAAATCATTGCTATCTTCAATTTTCGTCGTCAAGCCGCCACGAACCTGATTCAACCGTTCTTTTGTCATACCAATTCCATTATCTTCCACCCGGATAACACATTTGTCTTTTTCCCTTCGTCCGGTAACTACTATCCTTCCCTTTCCTCTCTTATTCTTAATTCCATGATAAAGTGCATTTTCCACAAGTGGCTGTAACGTTATTTTTGGTATTTTGCAGTTAGCAATCTCCTCCGGTATATCCACATCATACGTTAAAATATCCTGATATCTTACTTGCTGAATCTGCAAATAACTTGTAATATGACGACATTCCCCTTCTAAAGACACAATGTCTTTTCCACTATTTAAGGAAGCACGGAAAAAATCAGACAACGTCTGTACCATACTAACAACCTGTTCTTTTTGACCTGCTTCGGCCAGCCAAACAATTGTATCCAGCGTATTGTATAAGAAATGAGGATTAATCTGCATCTGTAAGATTTCCAATTCAGCTTCTCGAAGTCTCATCTGTTCCAGCATCACATTATCAATCAGCGTCTTTATTTTTTCAATCATTACATTTAATGAATCCGCTAACAATTTTACATCCACACCATGTTCCATATGTGCCCGCACCTCAAGATTTCCATCGGCAACCTCTTTCGTAATACTACTCAGATAGCGAACCGGTTTAGAAATACTTCTCGGAATAATTGTAATCATCATCGTGGTAACCACAACAAGAAAAGCAGCAAGGAACAAACTTATAATAATCATATTTCGGGTGATGTGCTGCATATCCGAATAAATAAGTGCACTTTGTCTGTTTTCATTATAAAGCAGCTGCAGCATCTTATTTTGAATATTTGCGGTAACTAATTGTACGCCATTTTCCCACAAATCCCGATTTTCATCATATTTCCCTTCTTTTTGCATATTTTCCTGAATCGTTTTGGTATATTTTTCAAGCACTTGAAAATAACGTTCAATCTGGACAATACATTCCTTGTTTTCGCTATTTTCCGTCGTTGCCTTTACACGTCTGATAATATCCTTTGCATAACGGATATCTTGTTCCGGATTTTGATCCGTATAAGTACGGTTTCCGGTCGTAATCAAATATATTTTATAATCATAATTCTTTTTAAAATCCAAATTGAATTCACTGATAATGGCCGTATTCCTTACAACTTTATCATAACGGTTGGTTGCATCCAACGCACATACAAACCAAATCAGGACAAACAAAATCAGCGGCACTAAAAGAAGTACAAATGCCACTGAAATTTTTTTCTGAATCGAAAAATCACGATACTCATCTATTTTCTTCCTAAAAATACGAAAAAATAATTTTTTCATCCTTTTGCCCCTCCCTCTCGGTACTGTGTTGGGGTACATCCCTGATTTTTCTTAAATAAATGTGAAAAATAGTGTGGATCTTTATAACCAACTTTTTCACTTATTTCACTGCTCCGCATCGTTGTGCATTTCAAAAGTTCTTTGGCTTTATTCATACGTACATCCGTCAAATAACGGATAAAAGTATGTCCTGTCTTCTGGCTGAAAATCGCACTCAGATGATTTGGACTGACATTCACCTCTGCCGCAACGGTATTCAGTGACAAATCCTCATCACTGTAATTTTTGTCGATATATTTTTTCGCAAGCTCGACAATATCGCTGTTATGCTCTTTCGTGTGGCGGTCTCGTATCTCCATCACCTCACGGAACAAAGAAATCACATAAGAAATAGTTGTATCTAACTGCTGTAAAACCTGTTCCATCTGCACCGGGCTTTCAAACGGCTCCTTTCTGGAAAACTCCTCTGAATCTCCAAGCTGCTCCAAAAAATGGCTCGCCGCAACATACATATCCATCACAATATACTGGCGGAAAATCAATGAATTCTGACAGGCATCCCCTGCATTTTCAAGATATTCCTCTACAAAAATCGGAACTTCCTCCGAATCACCTCCACGCAAAAAAGCTTCAATCCGAGTCTTATCAAGTCCGCCAAAATTAATCTTTCCAACATGATACTCGCCATCGGCTCTTTCCATCAAAACCGGCTTTCTATCAATCTGCTCAAATCGCAGAATCTGATTCCCTTCCACCAGAAAACGATAAGCAAAGGCATGTGCTGCCGTCTCATACGCTTGTGAAATTTCCCGAATACGGCTCACCGGACTGCCTACACTTCCAAAATAGCCAATTTCCGGTTTTTCTGATAACATATTTTCTAAAAAATCTGCCAAATCCTTCGCATCTTCTTCCATCTTCTCTTTTGATTCTTCCATAAAGAGAATAATTTCGCCCTCCGGTTCTCTGTCAAAACACACCATATGTTCCGATTTGGAAGATATATAATTTTGCAATTTGTCATTCATTTCATTGACTGCTGCCGAATAAGAATCAAAAGTACTTCGTCCGATTTTCACAAGCATTATCTGATAATAGGACGCAGCCAACTCAATTCCAATACTGCGTGCTTTTTCCAGAAGCTCTGCCATAGAAAGTCTTCCCTCAATCAGATTGGAAAAA
This sequence comes from Clostridium sp. AF36-4, assembly GCF_003435975.1. Classification (NCBI taxonomy): domain Bacteria; kingdom Bacillati; phylum Bacillota; class Clostridia; order Eubacteriales; family Clostridiaceae; genus Clostridium; species Clostridium sp. AF36-4. The sequence continues at coordinate 63,874 of NZ_QTVH01000015.1, forward strand.
AAGAGGCTCTTAGCATGCTCTCTGCGTTCTTTCTCTCCGGCCTCGTCCTCTCTGTCACGCCTGCCCGCTTGTCTTTCTTCTGTAATTTTGTCTGCTGCACGTCTGACAACCTGTAGTAATTCATCACTGTTAATCGGTTTTAACAAATATTCTTCCACACCAATTTGAATGGCATCCTTTGCATATTCAAATTCTTCATGACCACTTAAAATCAAAATCTTTGTCTGTGGCAGTTCTTTTTTTACCAAACGGCTTAACTCCAATCCGTCCATAAAAGGCATGCATATATCTGTAATTACAATATCCGGATGCTTCTTTTTTATAAGAGGAAAGGCCAGTTCTCCATCACTGGCCTCTCCAACAAACGAGAGACCATAGGCCTCCCAATTCATATTCTTGATTCCCTCTCTGACAATAAATTCATCTTCGACAAGAAATACACTGATCATAAAAAAACGCCTTCTCCCTACTCGTTCTCCATTTTATAATTTCATTGAATCAACGGCTGTCCGCTCAATCGGAAGTCCTTCTTTGTAAATCCGGATAAATTCATCAAATCCTTTGACTCCTTCCGGATTCGGATTTAATTCACTGCCTTCCTGACCGGCAAACACCTCTTTATTCAAATAGTCACCAAGATTTTTTCCATCGTTATGAATTAAATAAGCAGCTAACACAGCAATGCCCCAGGCACCACCTTCACCGGCCGTTTCCATAACAGAAATTGGTGTATCTACAGCGTCTGCCAAAATCTGCTGACCGACACCTTTGGTTTTAAATAAACCGCCGTGGCCTAAAAGCTTATCTACTGCTACTTTTTCTTCTTTCAAAAGAAGGTCCATACCAATTTTCAAAGAAGCAAGTGCCGAATACAGATTCACACGCATAAAGTTAGCTAAATTAAATTTACTGTTTGGGGTGCGGACAAACAATGGACGTCCTTCTTCCATTTCCGTAATATTTTCACCGGAAATATAATTGTACGCCAACAGATTTCCACCGTTTGCATCGCCTTCCATCGCTTTTTTGTACAATGTGCCATACAACCGGTTCATATCGACATCCAGACCAAAACTCTCTGCAAATTCGCGGAAAATATTTACCCACGCATTCAAATCAGATGTACAGTTATTGCAGTGCACCATCGCAACCAAATCACCGGACGGTGTTGTAACCAAATCCAGTTCTTTGTAAACTTTACTCAATTCTTTTTCAAGAACTACCATAGAAAATACCGATGTACCGGCAGACACATTTCCTGTGCGCCGTGCAACAGAATTCGTTGCCACCATACCGGTTCCTGCATCTCCCTCCGGCGGACAAAGCGGAACTCCTGCCTCCAAATCACCGTCTGTATCAAGAAGTTTTGCGCCTTCTTGTGTAAGTGTTCCTGCATCCTCTCCGGCGGACAATACTTCCGGGAAAATGTCCATTAATTTCCATGGATATCCTTTGTCTGCAATCGCTTCATCAAACTGAGAAACCATTTTTGCATCGTATTTTCCTGTTTCAATATCAATCGGGAACATACCGGATGCATCCCCTACACCAAGCACTTTTTTGCCGGTCAGCATCCAGTGAATATAACCGGCTAATGTTGTCTGGAAGCAAATATCTTTTACGTGTTCTTCTCCATTTAAAATTGCCTGATACAAATGGGCAACACTCCATCTCTGCGGAATATTATACCGGAATAAATCTGTCAATTTTTCCGACGCTTCTTCGGTAATCGCATTGCGCCAGGTGCGGAATGGAACAAGAATTTTGTCATCCTTATCAAATGCCATATATCCGTGCATCATGGCACTAAATCCAATCGCAGCCAATTTGGTTACTTTCACACCGTATTTTTCCTGCACATCTTTTTTCATATCCTGATAGCAGTCCTGCAATCCCTTCCAAATAGCATCGATGCTGTAAGTCCAGACACCATCCACTAACTGATTTTCCCATTCATGGCTTCCGGATGCAATCGGATGATGTTTTCCATCAATCAAAACCGCCTTGATTCTGGTTGAACCAAATTCAATACCAAGTACCGCTTTTCCCTCTTCAATCTGCTTTTTTGTATCCATTCTAATATCCTCCATTTCTTTGTTTATTTCTCGCACATCTGTGCATAACGCCAGGAATCTTCACACATCCGTTTCAAATCGTACTGTGCTTCCCAGCCAAGTTCTTCTTTTGCCTTTTTCGGGTCTGCGTAGCAAGTGGCAATATCGCCGGCACGACGTGGCTTAATCGTATATGGAATTTTCACTCCATTTGCTGCCTCAAATGCCTTTACAATATCCAAAACACTGTAACCATTTCCCGTTCCTAAATTATAAATATTAACACCTTCTGCAGATACAGCCTTCTGAATCGCATTCACATGTCCTTTTGCCAAATCAACTACATGAATGTAATCGCGGACACCTGTTCCATCCGGTGTATCATAATCATCACCAAACACACCAAGTTCCGGAAGTTTGCCAACTGCCACCTGCATAATGTACGGCATCAGATTATTCGGAATTCCATTCGGACTTTCCCCAAGCAAACCGCTCTCATGCGCTCCAATCGGATTAAAGTAACGTAAAAGAACAACGCTCCACTCATTGTCCGATGTATAAAAATCAGATAAAATCTGCTCTAACATCGACTTCGTCCATCCATACGGATTTGTACAGGTTCCTTTCGGGCACTCCTCCGTAATCGGAATCTGCGCCGGATCACCATAGACTGTTGCGGAAGAGCTGAAAATAATGCGCTTGCAGCCATATTCCTTCATTAATTCACAAAGATTTAATGTACCGGTGATATTATTCTGATAATACATCAACGGTTTTGCCACTGACTCTCCAACCGCTTTTAAACCTGCAAAATGAATCACAGCATCCAGTTTATGCTCCTCAAAAATCGGACGCATACTCTCCTTGTCTAACATATCTGCTTTATAGAACGTAATTTTCTTTCCTGTGATTTTTTCAATTTTATCTACCACATCAATTTTTGAGTTATACAAATTATCAAAAACAACTACTTCATATCCCTTGTTTAGAAGTTCCACACACGTATGGGAACCAATGTAGCCGGTTCCGCCTGTTACTAAAATTTTCAAAATTGTTTCCTCCATTTCATTTGACTAAAATTAGGTTCGAGCCTCACTTCTTATGTGCAAGCACGACGCTTTGTTTCCTTTATCATAGTGGCTCGAAATCGTTCGTTTTCCTTTGTTATTGTACCACAGGTCCATCACCAATTTCAACTACATAGAAGTCTGCGCTAAGCCCTGTTTTTTCTGTATAGATTCTTCCGGTTTCCTGAATAAATTCATCCACGAAATTTTCTTTTACAAGACTAATTGTTGAGCCGCCAAAACCGCCCCCGGTCATGCGGGAGCCAAGAACCCCGTCCTGCTGCCAGGCTGCCTCTGTCAGCGCATCCATTTCATCTCCTGTGACTTCGTAATCTTCAGACAACGACTGATGGGAGGCTTTCATTAACTCGCCGAATGTTTTCAGTTCACCGTTTTTTAACGCCGCAGCCGCCTGCTTTGTTCTGGCATTTTCCGTGACCGCATGTTTCACACGTCGTTTTCTATCGTCATCCTTAACCGTCACCTGATACAGATTCCATGTTTTTTCATCCAAATCGCAAAGGGCATGAATTCCAATTGCCTGTGAAATTTCTTCCAGAGCAGTTTCACATTCTTCTCGTCTTTCATTATACTTTGACTCACCAAGTTTATGCTTTTTATTGCTGTTCGCAATAATTAATTTTACTCCGGACAGTGTAATAGGAATATACTCATAACCCAAAGTTTTCGTGTTTAATAAAATTGCATGGTCCTTTTTCCCCATCGCTACAGCAAACTGATCCATAATGCCACAATTTACGCCACAAAATTCATGCTCTGCCTGCTGCCCCATTAATGCAAGATCCACATTGGTCACATCAAAGCCATACAAGTCCCGCACAATAAATCCAATCAGCACTTCCAAAGATGCCGAGGAAGAAAGTCCTGCCCCACTTGGTAAGTCGCCAAACAACAGTAAATCCATGCCAAATGGCAGTACCATTTCTTTCTTTTCAAATGCCCACAAAACACCTTTAATATAGTTCGTCCAATCGGATTCATTCACTACTTGATAATCCCCAATCGCAATCTCCTGAATCTCGTCTCCCATGTTCATGGAATAAACTTTTATTTTCTTGTCCGCACGTCTTCTCGCAACTCCATAAGTTCCAAGTGTCAGTGCACACGGCAGCACCAGTCCCCCACTGTAATCAATGTGCTCACCAATCAGATTCACTCGTCCCGGTGCAAAATATACTTTTGTACCATTGGTATCACCATAAATGTCCTGAAATTTCTCCAGTAATTTTTCCTTCATCATTTCTCTCCCTCGTTTTCATTAACTCCATTATAACAAACTCTCCCTATAAACGGTCAATGGATTATTATAAGGTAATGGTGGATTTTTTTATAGTTACGAAATCCGCAAACAAAAAAACCACACATCTGAATTCCTTTCAAATGCATGGCTCTTTTTTTGTTCCAATTAGGCTTCTTCTGCTTTATCAACTTCTACAATCGCAGACTTCTGCATCGGAATACGACAGTTTTTGTTGCTTCCAAACTCAACGATAACCACTTCGTCTGTCATATCAATGACAACACCGTAAAAACCGCTGGTTGTAAGAATACTGTCACCAACTGCAACTGCATTTACCAATGCCTGATGCTCTTTTTCTTTCTTTTTCTGCGGACGAATCGCAATCAAATAGAATGCGCCAATAATTACCACATAAAGCAAAATAATTCCAATTCCCTGCATGAGTTAAACCTCCTAAAATCATTCATCCAAACCGGCTTCCATACGTGCCAGCTTGTTCTTTTTATATTCAGAGAAAGTACCTGTTTCGATAGCTTCCCGAATTTCTTCCATCATTGTATTATAAAAATACAAATTATGCAAGACTAATAATCGCAGACCAAGCATTTCCTTTGCCTTCAAAAGATGCCTGATATACGCCCTGCTGTAGTGTCGGCAGGCAGGACATCCGCATCCGACCTCAATTGGACGGTCATCCAGTTCATACTTTTTATTCTGCAGATTCATCTTGCCATGGTTTGTGTAAGCATGTCCGTGTCGCCCATTTCTCGCCGGATATACACAGTCAAAGAAATCAACCCCCCGCTCTACAGCTTCTAAAATATTCTGTGGTGTACCAACCCCCATCAGATAAATGGGTTTATCCTGTGGCAGTTCCGGCACCGTAACATCCAAAATGTGATACATCTGCTCATGCGTTTCACCGACTGCCAAACCACCAATCGCATAACCATCCAAATCCAGTTCGCGGATTGCTCTTGCGTGATTAATACGGATATCTTCAAAAGTTCCGCCCTGGTCAATACCAAAAAGCATCTGCTCCTTATTAATCGTATCCGGAAGTGCATTTAACCGCTCCATCTCTGCCTTACAACGGCGCAGCCACCGCGTCGTTCGGTCAACCGAATTCTGCATATATTCACGCGTAGCCGGATGCGGCGGACACTCATCAAATGCCATCGCAATCGTTGACGCGAGATTCGACTGAATCTGCATACTTTCCTCCGGTCCCATGAAAATTTTACGTCCATCAATATGTGAATTAAAATGCACGCCCTCTTCTTTGATTTTTCTAAGTCCGGCTAAGGAAAACACCTGAAATCCGCCCGAGTCTGTCAAAATCGGCTTGTCCCAATTCATAAACTTATGAAGACCACCTAATTTTTTTATCACGTCATCACCCGGTCTCACATGCAGATGATACGTATTTGACAATTCAACCTGCGTGTGGATATCATGTAAATCCATCGTAGAAACTGCACCCTTAATCGCAGCCACCGTTCCTACATTCATAAACACCGGCGTCTCAATTACGCCATGCGGTGTCGTGAAACGACCTCTGCGCGCACGCCCATCAGTCGCCAGCAATTCATATTTCTTCATTTACCGTGTCACTCCAAAACCAAGTATTGTAAATTTCTTCGCCTCGTCGCCTTCTTTCATGCGGAATACGATTTCGTGTTTTTTGCTCTCTTTTTCATCAATTAAAATCTGCGGATTACAGTGTGCCCATCCATTATCGAGTGGGTTAATCTGTTTTACCACATTGCCATCAACTAAAATATCAGCCGTACCAAATTCGGACGAACCGGAATCTTTGATGACCGCCACTAAATTTTTACAAGTAATCGTCATCCTAAATTCTGCCCCTGTTACAGAACCGTCATTCATCCAGTTGTCAGCAAACTCCGGTGAACCATTTAAATCCATATCACGCTCTACATACTGGATATCTGTATCTTTTGCATCATACCCATTCTGTACAATCACTGCAAAATCTTCTGCATTTGTGCGGTCAAAGCGAATCAAATTCTTAAACTGTGTGCCATAAACCGGCTCTTTGTCAAGAGAAATATCCTGCTCTGCCATCTCCTCTTTGTCTACCTTTTCAAACAAATTTGCAATGCAGTCTGCCATAATGCGGTGTCCATCATTCGTTGGATGGTAAATATCATAGAAGAACTGTCTCTTTGTAATTACACGATTTTTTTCAAACTGCGGAACAACAGCATCTTTTACACTAACCATCGGCAGTTCATAGCGCTCACCAATTGGCTGCAATCGATTTTGCAGATTCCAGTCATTCATAAATACTGCAAAATTCAATAACACTGCCGGTGCATTTTCAGCTTGAAGAATTTTCATCACAAGACTCTCAAAACTAACACCCTGCGTCTCATCGCCCTCGTCATTTACCGCAAATTCAACCACTACCAAATCCGGCGTAATCTCGCCATTTTTCGTAACATCTAAATCATAACGCACCATACCAAGTTCGGATGGAGTTCCACCGACACCGGCCTTTACATAGTGCATATTTTTTCCATCGCAAGGTGAAAACAACTTGCAAAATGCGTCATAAGAACGGTAAGCATAACACATCGTGTTGATTGGCTTTCCGCCGGCTCCCTGTGTAATCGAGCCTCCAATATAAGCAATCGTCACATCCTCGCCGTGTTTACATTTTTCGATTACCTTTTTCAGGCGATAATTGTTTCCTGTCGACACAAGCGAGTTTTCAATCATATCCTGATACTCCGGCGAATCAAAATTAACCGGTGGGTCAACTTGAATTTCCGGCACTTCATAGCCATCATTTACATAAAATTTGACTGTCAAATCCATATTTTTATTTTCTTCCGGGAAAATAAAATTAAAGGAGCCAAAGCAGTCATCATCCTCATTTACCGGGTAGGCATCTACCGGAAGAACCATTTCTTCTCCCGTACATGGAATTGTCGCTTCCATCACAGTTCCTGTCGTGTATTTATCGGTTTTTCCATAACACTGGAACTGAAACTCGACTTCCTTTTCTTTATCTGCCGGGTCTTCCGCCTTAATACTGACACCAACACTGTGAACCAGTTTGCGGAATGTCTCCATCCTTGGGAGCATATCCAGCAATTCTTCATCAATATCTCCTGATGTAAATTTTACCTGATCTTTTAATCTTCCCTCTAAGTACACATAATCGCGAATTACGCCCTCCGGGTCTTTTGAACCGGAAATCGTCTTGTCTAAAACAGCATATAAACATGGTCTTTTTTCAACCGGATCCTTCGGTGCTGCAGGTCCTCTCATATTCTTACAACTCCTTTTTTCAAATCATTTTCAAATGCAAAAGTCCCCTTTTGCACGGCAATCGTTATTATTATAACGCAAAATCGTCAAAAGGGGAACCCCATTATTTCAATTCCCGGAGCCAAATCAAACAGCAAATATCCAGCGTCAAATACTGCCTCCATTATATCTGATATACGAGGCTTATCGTTATTCCTTCTCTTTTTCAATTAACTGATAATAACACAAATAATTTTTTGCAAATAAAACGCCTGCTAATGCTAATGCACATCCAAGCCCTGAATAAAAAAAGGCAACAAATATATCCGGAAAAATACCAGCAGCCCTTAATCCAACCCCGCCACTCATCATACAAGCCATCATCACATAAGCTTTTTTATCAAAGAAATTCCAAAATGGCCGTTCATCTTCGTACCCTATAATTCTCTTCGTGTGTTTTTTACTCATTTTCAAAAACATCGCCCCAAAAGCAGAAAATACAAGCATTGAAAAAATAAACAGATACCATTTTGTGTCAATCATTAAATACGATAATATTCCCATCCTGGCAACATTAAATCCTGCCAACAGCCACACAACACCCGCAATCAAAAGAAGTGTTCTCTTTTTTACATAAAATCTATTTTTCATCGTCCCACTCCTTATATTTTTTTAAACATTCATCTGCATTGGCACAAATCTTATTAAACACCTCTTTGCACATATCTATTTTCTCCTTTGTTACTCCACTAAAAACATTCTTTGCAAATTGTTTTTGTGTCCTTATGCCGCTTTGTACAATTGGTTCTGCCTTATCCAGTAAAGTAATCTTGATATATTTTTTATTACGAATGCTCTGCTCCCTTTGAATGAGCCCTTTACTCTCCAGTTTTTTTAGTGAGGTCGACACATGGGATTTGGTCGATTTTCGAATCTTCACTATCTCAGCTGCTGTATTATGCTGCGGATTATTATTCAGAAACATGAGTATATCATATTCCATCTGTGTCAGCTCATACTTCTCGCACACATCCCTTGTAAGCACCTCATAATAATTAGTAAGTGTCTTATGCTGGTCCCAAAAAAACATCGTCATACCCCTCATTGCATTGTTCTATTTAGAACGATTATATGGCATTGTATTCTATTTGTCAACAAAAAATTCCTTTCCATCCGTTTTACTGCTCCCTTGCCCTATTAGCTTATTTTACTTGTTTTAAATGCTGTCACCCGGTCAAGTTTTGCTTGACATTCATAAAAGGCCGGTGACTCATAAATCACATACGTGTAAGCTCCGTCAATCGCAATTCCTTCATTCATCGGAGGCATTTTAACGGTCTTTTTCTTTTTGTTTTTCTTAATCGACAGTTTGGTGTAATCCCATGTCGGCTGATACGTTTCTAACTGCGACATAAAACCTCTGCGTCCCTTTTTGGTCTGACAGGAGCGGGAAACAATCATTTTCCCTGATGTAGTAAACGCAACTCCCTGTGTCCGGTTCGGCATAAGAATCCGGTTTGTGTAAGTAAGAGATGGCGCTGCGGATTTATTCTGAATGGTATAACCGTACATATATTTTGAGGAGAATTCGCTGTACGCTGCTGCCCAGATTCGGTTATTGTAATAGGTAACGTAAGACATCGTTTCCGGCATTTTTACAACGGAAGCAAACCGGTAAATCTCGTAATACGGCCTGCCGGATAAAACTGCTGCCTGAACCTGATTAAACTTAAAACTCTGCAAATTTTTACCGTATGTCACCCAGACATTCTCGCCATCAAAGGTGATGCCGCCCACATGCCCGGTATGTGGCAGAACAATGGTCGTAATATACTTTCTTGTTGTTTTGTTCATCACATAAATAACCGATTCCTGTTTTTTCGTGTAATCATATGCAGAAATCAGCAGATAATTTCCGGCAAATGTCACACTCTGAGGGACCATACGTGTCGCATAAAAGCACCCCACATTTGTTCCAACAAGTCCCGGAATCACATAACTCTTTGCATAAGAGACTCGTTTTTTGAAGGCTTTATATTTTTTATAAGCCGCTGATTTTTTAAACGCTTTTTTCGTTTTAAAAAACTTGGCTGATATACTCGTCGCTTTCACTTTTTTAGAAGCAGTTTTGATACTTTTTACCGTTGAAACCGAACTCATCGTAATCCCGGACACGGTTCGCACTGCTTCGATTTTTACATAGTATTTTGTATTCTTCTTTAATCCGTCTATACCACGGATTTTCGACTCGTCTGCGGGCACTTTGACTACTGCCTTGTAACCGGAAGCCGATTTTTTGGAATAATAAATATTAAAATAATCTGCTCCGGTTCCTTTGCTCCATTTGACCTTAATCCGCTTATCACCACCTTTGATCTTTGAAATACTTGGTATCGATGGTGCCGTACCAAACAATACTTCCTCTGACGGTTCGCCCGGATTATCCACATCACCGGCATACGCAACAATCGTAAAATAATAGTCCTTTCCGGCGGAAAGTCCTGTCACATCAAATGTCGTCTCTATCGTATTACCTGCCAAAATACTTTCTTTTGAAGTCGATTTACGATAATAAATCTGATAACCGGTGGCTCCACTGACTGGCTCCCACGCAAGCGTTATCTTTGTCTTTACATTTTTTGTTGCAGTAATTTTTGTCACTTCACCAGGCTGCAGAGCTACAAGCAGGACTTCGGATTCTTTTCCATAATACCCACTCACACCGGCACGAATTTTTACATATAAAATCTGTCCTTCTTTCAAATTTGTAAATTCATAACTGGTTTTTGTCGTGCTTTTCAAGAGTGAAAAACCACTCGTCTCTTTAGATGAGGTAAAAATTTCGTATTCCTTGCTTTCTGCCAGTGCATTCCACTCAATCACTGCTTTTTTCTTGGTTGTCTCTTTCCTCCTCAGCCCGGTCACCTGTCTCGGAACAATACGAACCGTATAGTTTATCGTCTTGTCCTGATAGGACAATTCTAATTGCTGCTCACCAATCTTCGTCGTATCGACAGCCGTCATCTTCTCCGGATGCACAAGCTGCTCTGTTGCGTCCTCATAAGTCACTTTGATAACAACATTTTCCTTAGTAAATGTACTTTTATAAGGGAGTTCAATTTCCGTATCGACAACTTCTATCTTTGCAATTTCTTTCGTTTGTCCGGCCGGTGTACTCTCCGCCGCCAAAGTCATTTTTCCATCCAATCCCATTCCTGCAAGCAATCCCATAACAAGAATGAGCACTATTATCCTACGTTTCATTTTGTACTGCCTCCTATTCTGCCAGTCTCATACTTTTTGTATGTCGTCTTTTCGTCTGACACTCACTATAGCCGACAGGTTTGTCACAAAAAAGGCCACGCATCTCTGCGCAGCCTTCTCTATAAATAACAGGGGCACTAGGAATCGAACCCAGCTCTGGAGTTTTGGAGACTCTTATTCTACCGATGAACTATGCCCCTACAAGTAAGTGTTTTTCGCACTCACTCGATTATCATACCTCGTTTTAAGCCTTTTGTCAAGCATTTTCTATTCGCTAATACCCTTTTCGCTGATAATTTTGCGAATGGTATCTTCTGATTCTTCACACTCGTCCGCAATTTGTGAAATTGACTTTCCTTTATTTAATTTTTTCTGAATTTGTACACGCAGGCCTTGACCAATTCCTAATTCGATTCCCTGCTCGATTCCCTGCTCAATTCCTTGCTCGATTCCCTGCTCAATTCCTTGCTCTATTCCCTGTTCGATTCCCTGCTCGATTCCCTGCTCGATTCCCTTTGTAATCCCTTCTTTCAATCCTTGCTCATACTTCTCATCCATCTTCATTTCCAGTGTCATATAGTCATCCCTCCATTCTGTGTCTCTTCGGATTTTCAGCACACGCTGTTCTAATCGCTCGGTAAATCCATCTGTCGGAGTCTTTGTTTTCAGGTAATCAAGAAGATGTGCAAGTTCCTCCGGTACATCTTCTCGACTTCCGTTTATATTGATAAAAATTGTTTTTCTTTTGTTAACCATCCGTTTTTTAAACGACACTTTGCTCACTACTAATAAATTTTTCATGCGTTCCAGTCATTTTCTCTAATTATTTTCCAAATTACTTCTTCCGACTCTTCACACTCGTCCGCAATTTGCGAAATTGACTTTCCTTTATTTAATTTCTTCTGAATCTGTACACGCAACCCCTGACCAATTCCTAATTCGATTCCCTGTTCGATTCCCTGCTCGATTCCCTGCTCGATTCCTTGCTCGATTCCTTGCTCAATCCCTTGCTCGATTCCCTGCTCAATCCCTTGCTGGATTCCCTTTGTAATCCCTTCTTTCAATCCTTGCTCACGCCCCTGCTCATACTTCTCATCCATCTTCATTTCCAGCGTCATATAGTCATCCCTCCATTCTGTGTCTTTTCGGATTTTCAGCACACGCTGTTCTAATCGCTCGGTAAATCCATCCGTCGGAGTCTTTGTTTTCAAGTAATCAAGAAGATGTGCAAGTTCTTTCGGCACACCTTCTCGGCTTCCATTTATGTTAATAAAAATTGTTTTTCTTTTGTCCTGCAAATGAATCTCTGTATCCTCACGGCAAATCGATTCAAATGTGTATACACTTCGGTTTTTAACAAACAAATCGAAATTACATACAAAAATAACAATTGAATGTTTTAGGTTTCCATACTTCT